>CAZJJT010000063.1:0-13717 GCA_964546395.1 uncultured Fibrobacterota bacterium | reverse complement strand
CGCGTGGCGGATCGTTGAGTAGACACCGCATGCCCAGTGCACGAGCCTGCGCCACCACCCGACTTCCCACGTTGCCCACACCGATCACACCCAGCGTGAGGCCCGCCGGCTCACGACCGGTAATCCTGGCGCATCGCAGCAACGCGGCGGTAACGTACTGGGCGACCGAGTCGGCGTTGCTCCCGGGCGCATACGCGAAACAGATGCCTCGTTCGGCGAGGAACGCGGTGTCCACGTGGTCGGTGCCGATGGTGGCGGTGGCGGCGAAACGTACCGGACTGCACTCGAGCAAGGCCCGGTCGACCCTGGTCACCGACCGGACGAGCAGTAGATCCGCCTCCCGCACCGTGGCGGCATCAATCGACCTGCCCGGCACGAGACGTACATCACCGATGCGGCAGAACAGGTCGCTGGCACCAGGGATGTTCTCGTCACACACGACGCGCAGCACAGACACCTGCAACCCCCTCTCCCGGGAGTGACCGAAAATACGTGCGATCCAGCGACTCCCCCCTGTGAGCGGTCCTCGACGCCATGAGTATATTCAGTTTCAAGGATGAAGACACCGCACGTGACGGACTTTGATCTCCTGGTGGTCGGCGAAACGTATCTCGAGTTCCGCTGCAAGGGGGATGTTTCGGTAGCCGACTCCTACGAACGCGACATCGGTGGCGCCGACCTCGTTGTTGCGTCCACTGCCGCGCGTCTCGGATCTTCGGTCGGACTCATATCGGCAATCGCGCGCGACCCGTTCCACGCGTTCATGCGGGAGCGGCTCCTCGCGCAGGGCATCAACACCGACCACGTGGTCACGGTGCAGGGCTACAACGGGATCTACTTCTGCAGCGAACGGCACTCGCAGGAGCGCGAGTACCTGTTCCACCGGCCGGGAAGCGCCGCGCTGTCGGTCACACCGGCACTCGTATACGACGACCTCATCGACAGTAGCAGGATTGTGTACGCCTCGAGCGAACTGCAGTCGGTGTCAAAGAGCGCCCGGCACACGGTGTTCAAAGCCCTTCACTACGCCCATGCAAACGATATCATGGCGGCGTTCGACCCCAACCTGCGGCTGCAGCGGTGGGCGCTCGACGACGCCAAGGAGGCGTTGTGGGGGGTGCTGCCGCTGCTCGACGTGGTGTTGCCCTCGGCGCCCGAAGAGACCAAGGCGCTGTTCGGCTATGAGCGTCCGCTGGACGTTATCGGGTTCCTCTGGGACCGCGGCGTGTCTATCGTGGTGGTGAAGACCGGGCCTGCCGGCTGCGTGGTGGGGTATGACGGCAAGGTGGAGGAGATCTCGCTCCCCGAACAGGAGCAGGTCAGCGACACCACGCTCATCGGCAGCGTATTCAACGGTGCCTTCCTGCATGCCGTGGCGCGCGGCCGTGACCCGTTCGAAGCGGCACGGTACGCGGGTCTTGTGGCCGCTGTGAAAGGGCACCGCGGGGGCGGTGTAGCGAACCTGCCGCGTGAAGACGAGTTGGCGGCTGCCTAGAACGCGGGCCGTCCCGCCCAGTAGTCCTGCGCGTATTCCTTGGAAAGTCGATCCAGTGTTCTGCCCGCAGTCGTCGTGTCTCCCATGCGGCTGTGCAGCACGGCCGAGCGGTACAGCGCCCACGGCGTCTCCACATACGCCGGGAATGTCTCTGCCACCCGTTCGTACATCTGGACCGCCCGGCGGGTATGTCCCATCTGTTCGAGCGACCACGCTGCGCCCAGTCCGGCGGCAACACCGCAGGCAACAGTCGTCGTGCTGTCAGCGACCGACAAGCTGAACACCCCGTCGAACAGCGCTACCGCCTGCTGATGGCGCCCCTGCCTCGCCATCGCCCTCCCCAGTTCGTACTTCGCCAGAGCGCGCCGTTCGCCGCTTCGAGCTCCTTCCGCGGCGCGACTGAACGCATCTGCTGCTCCCGTCCAGTCGCCGCGTGCCGCGCATGCCGTCCCCGCCGTCATCCATGCGGCCCAACGCACCGCGTCCACCACACCCTCCCCGGTGCACTGCCGCGCCATCGCGAGCGCTCCATCCGGCCTGTCACACATCGCGGAAGCATACCCGGCCAATACACGGACGGCCGCCGCTTCCGGGTAGTTGTCCCCTCGCTGCAGGAACCGCTCGAGCGCCTCGAGCGCCCGATCCATCGATCCCGCACGGAACAGGCATATCCCCTGTGCAAGCAGGGCCATCGTTGTCCCCGTGGAGTCGTCCATGGTGCCAAGCCACTCGTCAAGCGCCATGGCAGCATCGTCCCAGCGTCGCTGGCACACCAGTGCTTCTGCTCTGCGGAGGGCCGGTGCGCGCAGCCCGACGAGGGCGCTGTCAACCGTGAGATCCGCAAGTGCACAGAGCCACGACGGCGGGTAGCGACACACGCACGATGAATCGTATGCCGGTTCCTGCTCCACGACCACGGGTACCGAGTCCGGCGGCGCGGGGAGGCGCTGCTGGTAGTCCCGTACCAGTTCCTCTGCTTCCTGTCTACCCGCCGCAAAGGAGGTGTGGCGGATGTAGGCCCGCAGGTGGGCGATGGCACACGCGTAGTCGCCCTGCTCAGCACGCATCCTGCTCAGGTAGTAGTGCGCGTTGAACCCCAGTTCTGGGTAGCGCAGTCCCTGCACGAAGTTGTACTCGGCCTTGTCGTTCTCCCCCCTGCGCTTGCGGATGAGTCCACCGTAGTAGTACGCTCCTCCGTGGTCGGGCTGCTTCTCCAGCACCGCGCGCACCGTCGCCAGCGACCTGTCGTACGCTCGCTGCTCGTACTGCGTCACTGCGGTGCGGAACAGCGCCTCTATCTCGGGTGTGCGGGACGGCGAGACCGTAGCACTGTCGTAGAGCGGAATACGGCACGGGACTGTGGCGAGTGCCTGCCGCGGTTCCGGACGTGGGCGCTTGGGCAGTGACTCGAGAAGTTCAACCGCCGTGGCCCACCCGGGGTTCGCGCGCAGCGCCCGTGTGGCTTCGCATGTTGCCAGGCACGGGCGGTGCTGGTCGCGGTGGATGCGTGCAAGCTCGAGCCACCCGCGGTAGTGCTGAGGGTAGTCGCCCAGCAGTGCGCGGTACGTGTCGACTGCGAGGTGGAACTCCTGCCGCGAAGCATACTGCCTCGCACGGTGGAGAAGCGCCTCGTCGGGCCCGCTCCTCGCCTCGGCGGCAGCGCTTACGCACAGGCCCCAGGCCGGAAGGGCGAGCACAACCGCGGTTCGCAACAGAGACAGGGCGCCGCGAAGCATGCCGACTACTGCACCACGGGTTCGCCCGCGAGGGTCAGCCCGGGGACCAGGTAGTGACGCACGTAGTCGTCCACCGCACTCTCAAGAGACATGCACTCGTGCGTGCAGCCCGCACCGCGCAGCTTGCCCGTATCGGCCTGCGTGAAATACTGGTAGGTGCCTGACAACTGCTCCGGCATCGGCACATAGTCGATGTGCACACGGAGGTCGAGAGCGGCGAACAACGCCCTGGCGTAGTCGTTCCATGTGCGCGCCGTGCCGGTCCCGACGTTGTACACCCCCCCTACCCCCGGGTGGTCGAGGAACCACAGCGTCATGGCCACCGCATCCTTCACGTATACGAAGTCTCGTGCCTGCTCACCATCCGCGTACGAGGGTTTCCCCGAGGCAAAGAGCGAGATGCTGCCGGTATGCCGTACCGCGTGCCAGTGCCGGCAGATCACGCTGCGCATGCCGCCCTTGTGGTACTCGTTGGGGCCGTAGACATTGAAGTACTTGAGGCCCACGATACGGTCCAACCATCCCCGCCGCCGGGCCTGGAGATCGAACAGGTGCTTGGAGTAGCCATACATGTTGAGCGGGCGAAGCTGGTCGAGTTGTTCCTCGTCGTCGATGTACCCGTGCTCACCGGTGCCGTAGGTGGCGGCGCTCGAAGCGTACACGAACCGTGCTGACGGGTTGCGCTCCCACCACCGGCCGATTCGCAGCGTGTAGCGGTAGTTGTTCTCCATCAGGTACCCGGCGTCGACCTCGGTCGTCGTCGAGCATGCCCCCAGGTGCAGCACGGCGTCAACCGCGCCGTCAAACATCCCTCCCTCGAGACCGGCAATGAACGCATCCCGGTCGAGGTAGTCCTCGTATTGCAGCCCCACCAGGTTTCGCCAGCGCTGGTCGGTGCCAAGGCGGTCGACAAGGAGCAGATCGGTGCGTCCCCGGCGGTTCAGTTCCCACGCCAGCGCACTGCCGATAAATCCTGCCCCGCCGGTTATCACTATCACGTTGCGTACTCCTGCTGCACTACTCCCCCTGGACGGTCACCGTGACCGTGCGCGTCCGCGGGCCATCGAATTCGCACAGATAGATGCCCTGCCAGGTACCCAGCACCAGGTGCCCTTCGCGGAGCGGCACCTGTACGCTGAGCCCGGTCAGCATCGCCTTCAGGTGGCTGTCGGAATTCATCTCAGCGTGTTCGTAGTGGTCGCGCTGCGGCACCAGTTCGGCCAGCTTCCTGAACACGTCTCGCCCCACCGCGGGATCGGCGTTTTCGTTGATCGACACTGCCGCGGAGGTGTGGGGCACGAACACCAGACAGGTCCCGTTGGCGACACCAGACTCCCGCACCGCCCCGGCGACTTCGGTGGTAATGTCGATCCAGTGCTCGCGCGCGCGCGTCCTGACCTGTAGCTGGCTGAATGCAACCATGGCAGAGGGTGTGCCGCGCCTCAGTCGACCACCACGTCGACCGGTACGATGAAGTCCATGGGGTCGAGTGCCTTGCCGAGCCGGCGCACCTCGTAGTGCAGATGTGTCCCGGTCGCGCGGCCCGACTTGCCCATGTAACCGACAATGTCGCCGCGCCGCACTATCTGCCCTTCCACTACCGCGGGCTGGACCATGTGCGCATAGCGGGTCAGATAGCCGTTGCCATGGTGGTCTACATCGACCGTGTTGCCGTAGTACTGCTTGCGTCCCACGTAGGTGACAATACCGTCAGCAGTCGCCGATATCGCCGTCCATTCGACATTCGCGATATCCAGGCCCTCATGGCGTGTCGAGTACCCCAGGAAGGGGTGCATGCGCACCCCGAAGCGTGAGGTGATCCTGCCAATGGCAGGCCAGGTGGAAGGCACCTGTGCCCACTGGTCGTGCTGACGCCGCACATGGTTGACAACCAGCCCGAATGTGGTGTTCTGCAGCTGGGCCCGGCGCAGCAGCCCCTCGACTTCCAGCTTGATCGAGTCGGCCCGTCGCACCACCGGAACGTTCAGCAGCGAAGCCGCCAGTTCCTCGGCTTGCGGCACACCGCCGACCCCCGCCTCCCGTGCATCCTGCGCGATCGGGTTCATCCCGAACTTCATCCGCATGAAATCCTCGAACCGGGCGATGCTCGCGAGCTTGCCGGTTTCTACCTGACTCAGACGGGCGAGGAAACGGATCTTGCCGAGAAGCTGCTCGTGCTCACGCCGCAACTGCACAAGGCCCATGTGGGCATAGGCATACTTGCCCGTGAAGAATACCAGCCGGGACATGCCACCCATGCTGGCAAGGGTGAGGGTGACGAGGCCCCAGACGATCCACCGGGGAACAGGTCCGCTGACCGGCGCCACCACAGGCGACTCGTGGCCGATCACAAGCGTCCACTGTCGGCGTGCTGCCATTGCCCGATCCCCCAAGTCCAGCATACAGAAACACATCGGAGGCCATATGGCCTCCGACTCCGTAAGCGACGATATGACGCCTAATTATAGTCTATTGCGTCACAAACAATCAAGCACAGGGTGACATACTGGTCAACTCTGTCTCATCGATCAGCCCGCCAAACAACGTCTGGTAGACCTTCAGCCTGTCCAGCACACGGTACGGACCCCCGGTCCCACGTTCGTCAATCCTGATGAAACGGCGAAACGAAGGTGCCGAGGACTGCAGCACTGCAAGGACCGGCGTGTCGGGCTGGAGTATGGGGATGGGTCTGACAAGGCGGTCAATGCGCACCGAGGGCTCGGCGCCCAGGAGATCCAGAACGCTGACACTCCCCAGCAGTCCCCCGTCGCCCTCACGCACCAGTACAAACTGCTCCACGCGTATCCCCTCCAGTTGTTTCCGCACATCAGCGCAGGTGGCCTCGGGCGCCAGCCGGAGAACGAGATCCGGGCCGACATCTCCCTGGGCAGCGATGTCTCCCACGCAGCGCCCGCTCATTTCGAGTATCGACCGTATCGGCACGTCCGCCCCCTCGTACAGTGTGCCCCGCCGCACCCCCTCCTTGGCCACGAGCAACATCTGCTCCCGCTTCCGGGCAAGCAGACCGGTCTCCTCCTCGCCACGGTGCCGGCCGGACATCATCTTGAGCACCACACTGAACGCCGCCGACAGCGGCCACGTAACCCAGTACGTCACCATGAGAAGCGGCACCGCCTTCAGCGTGAGTCGGAACGAGTAGATCCTGAACAGCGACTTCGGCAGCATGTCACAGAACACGACCAGCAGCGGCGTGAGAATCCACGATTCGGGTGAACTGAGCCGCGACAGGTCGAACGGCACCAGCGTGTCGAGGTGCTCGTAGACAGCCATGAATGCCAACGCAGAACCAACGACGCACACATTGTTGCCGATAAGCACCGCGGCCAGAAGCACGTCCTTGTGGTCCGCCATGAACAGCGCCCAGCGCGCAGACACGTCGCCGCGCGCCGCCCGGTAGCCGATCTTGAGCGTGTTCCAGGTTACGAAGCCGGTTTCGGATCCTGCAAAGAGGAACTGGCCGGCACAACAGGCCAGGAGCAGGGCGAGTGGGTACACCATGGTATCCCAAAGATACAGCGTGCTCGCCTCTCCCCTGGCGTCAGGGTGGCGGTGCGCCCGCCAGCCGGCCCTGCCATGTGTCGCGTTGCACGAGCCGTTCCTCGATCGCCGCCCTGTTCCGCGTCTTCTCCAGGGCCCACTGCGGGGCTACCAGCTCGTCCGCATGCGGGTCACCGGTAAGTCGTTGGACCACCACCGACCATGGAAGCCGCTCGAGAACGTCACACGCGAGGTCGGCGTATTCCTCCCGTTCGAGGCAGCGATACTCCCCCCGCAGATACAGCTGCTCCATCGGGGTACCGCGTACGACATAGAGCAGGTGCAGCTTGACCCCATCGATGCCCAGGCTACGCACGACTTCAGCAGTGCGGCGCATCATGCCCCGGTCTTCGCCCGGTAGGCCGAGGATAGCGTGCGCGCACACCAGCAGACCCGCTTCGTGTGCCGCCGCTGCCGCATCGGCAAAGGTCTCCGCGCTGTGCCCCCGGTTGATACGCGCAAGCGTCACATCGTGCGCGGACTGGAGCCCGAGTTCGAGCCAGACCATGCAGCGGCGCGCGTATCCCTCGAGAAGCTCGAGGACAGCAGTTCCGAGGCAGTCGGGGCGGGTGCCGATGGAGAGCCCGACCACGCCTTCCACGGCAAGTGCTTCGTCGTAGAGGCGCCGCAGCGTCTCCACATCGGCATACGTGTTGGAGAACGACTGGAAATAGGCGATGAATGCCGAGGCGCCGTAGCGCACACGCTGGCGATCGATCTGGCCACGCAGTTGCTCAGAAACAGAGAGCCCTTGTGCCCACGCGCCTGTGCCGGAACCCTTCGCGTTGCAGTACGTACAGCCACCGACCCCCACGCTGCCGTCACGGTTTGGGCAGCTCAGCCCCGCGTCGATGGTGAGCTTCTGCACTCGTCGGCCGAACCGGCCGCGCAGCCAGGAGTTGAGATCGTTGTAGCGTCGTGGGGTGCCGACAGCGCTCATGGGTCAGGGGGTATTTTGGGAAGTACGGGGACACGCCCCGGACCCCTCGCCAACCGGGAAAATAGCTCCACGTGACCGATGCCTCTCCCCGCAGACCGTTCGATGTGATCGTGGTGGGCGGCGGCCATGCCGGCTGCGAAGCAGCGTTTGCCTCTGCGCGCATGGGCTGCGCCACGCTGCTGACGTCGATGGACATCGACCGTATCGCCAGCATGCCCTGCAGCCCGTCGATTGGCGGTGTGGCCAAGGGACAGGCGGTGAAGGACATCGACGCGCTCGGGGGCGAGATGGCGCGTGTGGCCGACGTGAGCGCAATCCAGTATCGCACGCTGAATACAAGCAAGGGCCCTGCAGTCCAGTCTTCGCGTACCCAGAATGACAAGTGGCGCTACCAGGAGGCGATGCGGGCTGCGCTCGAGCGACAGCCCAACCTGCATCTGCGGCAGGCGCTCGTCGAACGACTCCTGGTAGAGGATGGCGCGGTGCGCGGTGTCCGCGACAGTACCGGCCACGACTACGAGGGGCACACAGTCGTGCTTGCTGCCGGCACATTCCTCGGCGGCCTGGTCCATGTCGGACCGGCAGCGATACCCGCGGGGCGTGCAGGCGAGTTCCCGGCCAATGGTCTCGCCGCGCACCTGCGCGAACTCGGCTTCCGCCTTGCGCGGTTCAAGACCGGTACACCCCCCCGGCTCAAGCGCGCAAGCATCGATTTCGCCACGTTCACTGAGCAACCGGGTGATCGCGATCCCCGACTGCTGTCGTACCGCTCGGAGCGTGTGTCGCTGCCACAGGTATCCTGCTATCTTGGCACCACCAGTGTGCGCTGTCACGATGTCGTGCGTGCCAACCTGCAGCACTCCGCGCTGTACAGCGGCCGCATTACGGGTACCCCGGCACGCTACTGCCCGTCGTTCGAGGACAAGGTGGTCCGCTTCGGCGACCGCGCGGGGCACCAGGTAGTGCTGGAGCCGGAGGGACTCGACTCGGATGAGGTATACGCGGGGGGCCTCGGCAACAGCTTCCCTGTCGAGATACAGCTGCAGGTGGTCCATGCAGTGGAGGGTCTCGAGGAGGCCGAGATCGTTCGGCCGGCCTACGCGATCGAGTACGACTACTGCGACCCGCTTCAGCTCAAGCCCACACTCGAAACCCGTCTCGTGAGCCGGCTTTTCTTCGCCGGGCAGATCAATGGAACGAGCGGCTACGAAGAAGCCGCGGGGCAGGGGCTCTGGGCCGGCATCAATGCCGCCCTGGCCGTACAGGGCCAGCCACCCTTCGTGCTGCAGCGTTCGCAGAGCTACCTGGCGGTGATGGTTGACGACCTGGTGACACAGGGCACCGATGAGCCGTACCGGCTGTTCACGTCCCGCGCCGAGCACCGGCTGCTGCTCCGCGAAGACACTGCCGATGTGCGGTTGATGGGGATCGGGCACGAGCTTGGCCTGGTAGGCGACGAGGAGTACCGCGGCATGAAGGAGCGGTACGCGCAGATCGAAGCAGAGTTGGGGCGACTGCGATCGACCGTGGTAACACCGGGGATCGAGGTGAACCAGACGCTCGAAGAGATGCACAGCGCACCGCTCCGGGCCACGGCAACCCTTGAGCAACTGCTGAAGCGGCCCGAACTGTCCTATCAGCAGGTGATTGCGCTGCAGAAGGGCGCGGAGCCGGCCGACTCTCTTGTCGCAGGACGAGCAGAGATCGCGGTCAAGTATGAGGGGTTCATCCGTCGCGAACAGCAGGAGGTCGACCACGCCCGAAGCTCCGAACGAGTGAGATTACCTGCCGATCTGGACTACGACCAGGTGCAGGGGCTTTCCACCGAGTTGAAGCAGAAGCTGGCACGCATGCGTCCCGACAACCTCGGGCGCGCGTCGAGGATTCCCGGCATGACCCCGGCAGCTGTCACGGCCCTGCTGCTGCACCTCGGAGCGGCGAACCGTATCGCCTCACCCCAGCATCCCCCCGGGGAGGAACATGCGACTTCGCTGCATCGCGTGTGAGGCCCTGGCGCGCCTGGTGTACCTTGGTGCAGCCCGTTCGCCGCACACAGTCGACGTCGAACTGCTTCGCATCGGGCTGCACAACGATCCGGCCGATCTGCGCCGGACGCTGCAGGCACGTGTCGAGGAAGCGGCCCACGGGGAGTACGACGCGGTGGCGATGGCGTACGGGTTGTGCGGGCAGGCGACGGCCGGGCTTGAGGCGCGGAAGGTGCCACTCGTGCTTCCACGCGCGCACGACTGTATCACGCTGTTCCTCGGCAGCCGCCAGCGGTACCGCGAGCAGTTCGAGTTGTGCGCGGGCACCTACTGGTACGCAGCCGACTACATCGAACGCGGCGGCCGTAGTTCCGGCGCACTCTCACTGGGCAACGCCACCGAGGAGCAGGTGCAGGCGACGTACCGGGAGTTCGTGCAGACCTATGGGGAAGAGAATGCAGGGTACCTGATGGAGGCCATGGGTGGGTGGGGACGCCACTACAGTCGCGCCGCCTACATCGATACGGGTATCGCCGAAACACCTGCGACCGAGCAGACGGCCCGCGAGGAGGCGGGACGCAGGGGATGGAGCTTCGAGAAGTTGAGTGGCGACGACTCGCTGGTCCGGCGGCTCCTGGCGGGCGAATGGGAGCGCGATTTTCTGGTGGTCCGGCCTGGCGAGAAGGTTGCGGAGAGCTACGGAGAGGACGTCGTGCGGACCGACGGTACGGACGCGAACGGGCCCGATGCGCAGGTTGTCGCGTAGCACAGCGACGAACGTGGGATATACTTTCGGAGAACACAGCACAGTACGAACAACATGGACAAGGACTACGTCATAAGAAGGGTCCGCTCGGACCTGCGTAACGAGATCTACGAACTCATGACCCACGTCGGGTATCATGCGCTCGAGAAGGAACTCACGGAGGCGGTCCTCAACACGCACCCGTTGTACTCGGCTATCCGTACGTACTCGCTCGACCCGGCGTTCTCGATGGAGGAGAAGAAGGAGCACAAGGAGCTGTTCGCCTATCTCATCTATCGCACGATGAACGAATCACTCGGCGGGTTCCACTTCGATCGCTACCGCAGCCTCAGCACCGGGTCACTCGAGGTTGAGCGGATGAACCAGGTGGTGCAGACATTCGACTTCAACGCATTCCTGCGCGAGTACGACAACTACGAGTATCTGAAGCAGGACCCGGAGTGGGAGCCGTTCGTCGAGTCACACCAGTACCGGCATCTCGAGGACGCGATCACGGCGTCGATAAAAAAGAACCGGGTGATCCCGGGTGTCGCGAGGGCGATCGGCAAGGATATCGTCGATGCGCTGAATCTCACCGAGGACTACGGGTACGTGCGGGTGTCGCCCACGCTCCTCGTCAAGGAATTTGACCCGCCAAACGCGGAGTCAACGTTCGTGTCGCTCTGCCGCACACCGATCGAAGTCGACGGGCAGCGCCACATCGTACTCCTGACTCGCGCTTCGCGCACCGCGGACACGTTCCGACTACTCGCGACCAACTTCGGTGCGCTCATCAAGGGCACCTGACACCCATCCCTACCACGGAGCGAACCATGGACCGGCTTGCGTACCTCTCGGCACTCATCGCGCGAATCGGCTTGATCGCGGCAGTCAACCAGGCCTTCGCCCAGGTGCCCGTGGACCTCGTGTCCCCGTCCGCTACGCTGCAACTGGTGCGTGGGGGGCTGGACATGACCGAGGGTCCCGCTTCCGACTCCAGCGGCACCGTGTTTTTCACCGAACCCTTCAGCAACACGCTCTGGCGGGTCGACACGTCGGGCACGGTCAGCCTGCTTCGCGGCGACACGCAGGGAGCCAACGGTGTGGTGTTCGACTCGCAGGACCGGATGATCCTCTGCGAGATAGGGCGCGTGGCGCGCTTCGAATCCGACAGCTCGTTGCTGCCGCTTGCCATGTTTGCCGGTCGGGCCAATGACCTGTCGCTCTGTGCGGACGGCGGCCTGTTTTTCACCGAGCCCGACTGGGACATACCGGCGAACGGCGATGTGTGGTACCTGCCGCCGGGTGGCCCGGCGCGAACAGTGTTGAGCGCCGAAGTGGGTTTCCCCAACGGGGTCGAGTATGTCGAGGAGCGACACCGTCTGTACGTCGCGGTGAGCCGCCAGAACGTCATACGCTCCTACCCTGTCGACAACGGGATGAACCTGGGACAGCCGGACACCTTCGTGACGGTTGCGGCGCCGGACGGGTTCGCCATTGACGAGCGCGGGAACTTCTGGGTGGCCGGCAACAGCACGGCAATCGTGTTCGTGTACGACTCGACGGGTGCGGCGCTCGGCCAAGTGCCCATCACCCCTCAGTCGAGCATCACCAACTGCGCATTCGGCGGCCCCGGCCATGACATCCTGTTTATCACAGGAGGCAACGCGGTGTACAAGCTGCAGACGCTGGTCAGGGGTCGAAGCACTACGGGGGCCGTCACCGTCGTGGAGCCGCGGCGGGGGCTGCACCAGGGGGCGTCGCCGGAGGGGCAACAGACTGCCCGGACGGTGCTTCTTGACGGGCGGATGGTGCGACAGCCGCGTTGTATGCCCGGAGCGCGCGAATGCGCGCGACACGTGACGCAATTCCGTTGATGATGGCAAACGAAGTCAGCCCGATGCCCACGCCGAGAAACGATGTGTTCGGCTTGTCTTCGATGTAGCTGACTATCGCAAGGGCCAGGAGCCCGGAGGCCACCGAGCCACACCGCGTGGCGAACTCCCGGTAGATGGTCGACCGGACGCTTCCCCCGCGCGAGGCGCTCTCCTCGCGCAATACATGCAGCAGCACGTTTGTCGGCAGCGCCAGGCCGGCCTGCGAGTACCACCCGTCCTGCGCCGACACCAGCGCGACGGTCCGGTCGGTCTGCCCCCCCCGCTTCTTCACCAACTCCTCATTGTACGCCCGTGCACCGCGGTGCAGCAGGTAGTGAGAGCGGGCGGTCAGCCGCCCCTGGATAAGTCCCGAAATGTCACTGGCGATGCTCAAGCTCAGCAACGGCCCGTCGAGGGCCGGAACGACATACACGTTCTTCTCGAGGGCCTCGACCATCTGCACCACCTGCACCGCCGTCACTGCCGCGCTCGCGGTCCACAGACAGGCCCCGACCGCGAAGGAGGCCCCGCGGTACCCCTTCGCAGCGTCAACGTCGGCAATCGACACCGGCACATCGAGAAGCATCTTCTCCATGTCGCGTCTGGTGAGAGCCACTCCGTTCTGGTTCCACCGACCCGACAGGGGGATCGAGTCGGACACCGGCGCTGCACCGTGGGCTGCACACAGCAGCACGGCGGCGCACGCACACGCGTTTGCGGCGCTCTTTCGAGTCGCAGGTCGACAGTCGGTACCCATGCCCCTAGTCTACTCTGGTACTGCAGAGGAGTCAAGCGGTGTTTCCTCGGTGCGCCAGAGCGAGTCGATCCATGCGCTGCCCGCTCCCGATGAATCGCCGGGAGGAGCGCTCCGCGCGATTCCCTGGAAGCCGGGGTTGATCGTCCGCGCCGCATCGCGGATCTCCTCGCATCGCCGCGCGGGCGCCTGGACCGCGACTGCCTGCCCAAGGTACCCCTGCAGCACCTCGAGCGCCCGGTCCTGCAGCATCAGCGCCTTCTCTTCGACCATGTCGACATAGGCTTGCCGCTCCTCACCCTCAAGTTCTCCGGGTACCGGTGCGGTTACCAGCAGTTGAGCGGCATCGCTGTACAGCGCTGCGTGCGCCAGTGCATGCTCCACGAACTGCTCTGCCGTCGAGTCTGCCGGACCAGCGCGGGGCGATTCCTGGGCGCGGTTCCGAAGGTTCCAGCCGAGACGCTCTCCCGCCGCGGCGTAGTAGCGTTCGTTCTCCAGGAGCGCACGCACCCGTAGGGCCATGCGCTCAACCTGCGTGGATGCGAAGAGCGACTGCGCGCGAAGGCCCTCCGCAAGCCCCACCAGCGTCCGTGCTGCTTCCGTGTTGGCCGCAAACACGAGTTCGCG
>CAZJJT010000062.1:0-13746 GCA_964546395.1 uncultured Fibrobacterota bacterium | reverse complement strand
ATGGTGGCGAGAGACCTCTACAACTACGCACAGTCGTGGGAGCCGTTGGATACAGACAAATAGAACCAGGGCGCGGGGCAGGGTTCGTGACGCGGACACGAGATGGAAGCTGGGCGAAGACACGCGTTGCGGTAGCGGCTGTGATGGCCGTGGCGCTTGGTGTTGCATGCCGTGGTGAGCAGACCCTTCCCGAATACCGAGGCTCGGCGCATTCCGACTCCACCCGCAAAGCCGAGTCAATCCTGCAACACCGGCCGGTTTCGCTCTACGACCATGTCATGCGGGCGGCGGAAGTGGTTCGGCAGAACCTTGGCGACTCGGTGCTCGGCGACCAGGCGGGGTTTCGCAATGCGTTTGACACGCTGGTGCTGACACTGTCCTCACGGCTTTTCATGGTGAACGACCCGGTCAAAATCACGGGCGAGATGAATCGCACGGTGCACGAGGTGTACCAGCTCGAGTTTGACACCGCCCAGTCCGATCTCCGCAACGTGTTTCCGCAGACCGTGCTGACACGGCGCAGGGGCTCGTGCCTCGGGCTGTCGCTGCTGTACCTGCTGGTGGCGGAGCGGCTCGACGCGCCCTTGTGGGGGGTACTCGTGCCGGGTCATTTCTTCGTGAGGTTCCACCGCCCCGACACCACTATCAATATCGAGACGATCAAGAACGGGCAGTGTTTGGGTGACGAGTGGTACCGCGAGCGTTACGAGGTGCGGGACGGCTCGTGGTACGATGAGATGCGGAGCCTCGGGCGTGAGGAAATTGCCGGCGTGCTCTACTACAACGTCGCCAACGTGCTGCGCGAGCGCGGTGCACTGCAGGCCGCGGTGCAGTGCTACGAGAAATCGCTGAAATGGCTGCCGGGGTTCGCGGAAGCGTGGGGGAACATGGGCATCGCACTGGAGGCGATGGGCGAGACCCAGCGGGCGCTGCAGGCCATGGAGAAGGCGCGCGATCTTGACCCCGAACTCACCAACATATCCCGCAACATCGGCGCCCTGCAGCTGCGCCTGGCACGCGACCGCGAGGCAGTCGAGGAGTACGAGAAGTCGGTGGCGGCGGACGGGGCGGATGCCGATGCGCTGTACGGACTCGCACTGGCACTGCTGCGGACCGACCGTCGCGAGGAATCGGCCCGGCGGGCGCGCGAAGCGCTCGGGGTGCGGCCGGGGATGCCTGAAGCGGAGGAGCTGCTGCGGCAACTTGCGCAGGGGGACGTGCCGAACAGCGGAACCGCTCAGTGAGACGCACCACGCTCGCGGCCGCTCTCTGCCTGGCCGCCTGCGCGTTTTTCGCCTGGTTCCCCCTTACCGACAGCGATATCTGGTGGCACCTGGCCGCGGGCCGCTGGATGGTGGCGCACGGGGAGTTCCTGCGTGCCGATCCGTTCTCATTCACGGTCTCCGCCCCCTGGGTCAACCTGCACTGGCTCTTCCAGCTTGCCGCGCTGGCCGTGTACGCGGTTGCCGGCGGCTGGGGGCTCGTCGCTGTCAAGTGCGTCCTGTTGGCTGGTGCGGTCGGGGTGGTGCTCTACGCGTTCTGCGGGCGGAACAGGCCCGAGTACGTTTGGGGCGCACTGCTTGCGGCCGCGCTGCTGTTCCCGGTTCGCTACCTGGTGCTTGCCCGCCCGGTAGTGGTGTCGCTGCTCCTGCTTGCGGCCACATGTGCGCTGCTCGAACGTTCGCAGGCGACCTCGCGGCGGCGAGTACTGCTGTGGCTGATCCCGCTGCAACTCGTCTGGGTCAACACGCAGCCGCTGTTCGTGCTCGGGCCGGTGGTGAGCGCAGTCTATCTTGTCGGGACACTCGTCGGGCGAGGCGCCGCACGTGCCGGTGTGACGTTCCTCTCGGACATGCCTGCCTACCGCGAAGGGGGCTGGAAGGGGCTCGCGGGAGTGCTTGGCGCGCAGACGGCCGTCTGCCTGGTCAACCCCTACGGCTGGGCCGCCCTGATGCTTCCGCTGCGCCTCTACGCGCGCATCGACCCCGCGAACGGCTCCGTGTTTTCTCAGAACATCTCCGAGAATGTCCCCCTGCTCGACCTGTTCCACACCGCACCCGGCAGCGTCGTGCTGGTTGTCTGTCTCGCGCTGGCAGCCCTCACCCTCTTTGCCTTCGTCCCGCGCGCGCTGCGTCCCGAGCACGTGTTGCTGTTCGGCGTATTGCTGTACCTGGGGTTCTCGGCCGAACGCAACGTGCTCCTGTTCGTGTTCGTCGCAGCGCCCATCGCGGCGCGCTACCTCGGTGAGGTGGTTCGCACCGTGCTGCCGGTTCGCGCGGTGCCCTGGGCCGTCCGGGCAGGAGGCGCGGCGCTCGCCGTCGTGATTGTGGCCGAGGCGCTCGTGCACGCGGGTGTCGTACGGACCTACCCGCTGCGCGGGGGGGTATCACCGTTCCGGTTCGGCGAGCAGGCCGTCGACTACCTTGCACGACACCCGGTGCCCGGCAACCTGTTCAACAGCGACCGGTACGGCGGGTACGTGCTGTGGCGCCTCTATCCGCCCGTGCGCGTGTACATGGACGGTCGGTTCGTGCTGCGCAGCGCCCGGGTATTCAGGGAGTATCTCGACGCGTTTGACCATCCGGAGTCCTTCGATGCAATCGCGCGCCGCGACACCATCACCTACGTGCTGACCCAGACCGCCATCTTCGAACGCTACTTCCCGCTGGCCGAGCACCTGTACCACGCCGCGGGGTGGGAGCTGGCGTTCGCCGACGGCAGCACCGCGTTGTTCGTGCGTGACTCGCTGTGTGTGACGCGACCGCTCGACCTCGGATCGGAGCGGACTGTGGCCGACCTCGAGCAGCAGCTGGCCGAGCGCTGGCGCCGGAGTCCGGCCGTGAGGACCGAGGCGATCGGCTACCTTCGCCACTTCGTGCAGCGGGTACGGGCCGCCGCCCCCAATAGGAAACGCCCGGGAGGAGGGTAGCCCGGGCGTCTCTTCCGCACACTCAGACCGCATGCCGATACCGCAGGAGGGAGGGGGTATCACGGCGCCAACTGGTCATCATGTGTTTCAACCAGTACTACGGTCGCGGCACCACTTTATTGCGGGGGTCAGGCAAACGATTCGGCGGACACGCGCCGGGTGGAGCCGAACCAGTGGAGCATGCGCGCATCGTACTGGTAGCCCTCGGGGATACGCACCACGCACACCAGTCCTTCGTCTATCAGCGTCTCGATGAACCTGATTCTGCCGGAGCGGTCGCGGTAGTCCTGGCAGAATGAATCCATGCGCAGTCGCATCTGGTCGCCGGGCCCGAGTTCATCGAACGCGGTTTCGGCATGGTGAATGAGCTGCTGGAGGGGAAGGTCACGAAGGAGTACGGCAATCTCGAAACGGTCGGTGCACACCAGCGGGCAACCTTCCCTGGGCACGGTGCGGGCAGCGACCAACTGCAGCTTGCCGGTGTAGACGCGGCCGAAACGCAGATCCATGCAGGGTCGTGCGATACACTCCTCACACCCGGGGAAATGCAGATAGCGGGTGAATTCGATGACCTGTCCGGAGGTGCGCGGCCTGTTGCGTCCCATGCGTTTATGAATATACCCCCGATCGCTTTCCGGCGCACGTCGGCAGGCTCAGTCGCCGACAAACCGCGAAGCCCACGAGCGCACCGTGCGTCCGTTGAGGATATGGAAGCGCTGCAGGCGGCGAAGGGTCTCGCCGCCGAACGACGAAAGCGGGATCCACACGAGGTGCTTGCGTTCGCGCGACGCCATGGTGCGCAGCGCGAGGTCCGGCTTGACAGAAGAGACATAGGCCACATGCTTCTGCCGCGAGAACCGCAGCGCACCGCAGGTAAGCTGGTGCGCGAGGGACGGGAACTCGCGGGCGCGGGTGACGCGGAAGATGTCGGGGATGGGCCGGGGTGGAAACAGCAGCGAGAGCCCGCCGTAGCGTGCCCGGGCGATGCCCGGCCCGATCAGGTCGGCCATGGGGTCGGTCGCGTAGAACGTCAGCGTCGATTCCTCTTCGTGCTCCGCGTACCACACGCTGCGGTGCGGGTAGCGCTGCGGATCACCGTGGTCGAATATGATGACGATCGTGTCCATGTCACCACGTGCGGGCGGCAGCTCCCTGACATAGATATCACCGGTGTACCAGTTGCGCATCGTCTCCCGCGCATCCACCCCGTCCCGCATCGACGCCGTGAACTTCTCGCTCCGTGCCAGGTCCTCGCACAGCGCACGGCGCGCTTTCTCGCGCACATGCGTGTTGAAACTCTCGATACGGCGGTCCTCCGGTACGTGCGAGCACATCCCGAGCGGGTTCCAGTGGTAGCGGTACCGCTGTCTGCGCCGCGCGGTGGGATCGGGCTTCAGCGGCAGCCGTACCCAGCTGAGTGCCGTATCTCTGAGCAGGTTGACTGCCGGCCGGGCGCGGGTCTCGTCGGGGAGGCGCACACGGTCGATCCCCACCGCCATCCAGGCTCCCTGCTGCTCAATCGGCAGGTAGGGGTAGTAGCGCGCATTTTTCAGCACCCGCAGGGCGTAGCTGTTCGCTCCCACTCCCTTGGCGGCGGCGACGATGTCGAACAGGGAGGGCAGGAACGCACCGGACTGCACGGTCAGGTTGCGCAGGAATGTCAGCGCTGCCTGGATGCGCGCGGGCGACAGCTCCACGACATCCTCTCGGCTCTCAGCATACTCATCACGGGTCTCGACAAACAGGTCTTTCATCGCGCGCACCGGGTCGAACACTGCCGCGAACGGATCGTGGCGGGTGCGCTCGAGACGACCTGTGACGAAGGGCAGTTCGCCGAGCACGAAGTACAGGTGGTCGGGGTTGACCGCGCAGGTGTCGAAGGCCGCGGACGGGGGCTGGTCGAACGACAGGTTGTGGGTCTGCTCGAGGCCGTAGTGGTACAGCACGCGGGTGAAGTGGCGAAGGTGGATGACCGCGAGGATCGAACGGTAGCGCAGGCGCAGCTGGTGGAGTTGGTGGGCGATGTGCTGCGCGCACTGCTCTTCGTACCCGGTTACCGTGCGGCCGGCAACCGCGTGCACGAGGAGCGCCGCGTACTCGTCGAAGCCCATCAGCGTCGCCGCATGCTCATCGGGAAGCGGGGCGAGGGGCTCGGGCTCCGCAAGGGCGGGGTGAGCGGCCAGCACACACGGGATACGCTCCTGGCGGGCCTGGCGGATTGCTTCGATAGCCGCGTCGCAGGGATCGACAGGCACGAAGTACAGCGGGTCATCGGGGCTGCGCCGGACCACGGCTGACACGTACGGCAGGTCGTCCACTGCCTGCTCGAGCGTCCCCGAGAAACTCGCGGGCAGATCGACCGCGATGCAGTCGAACCGTCCGGCAAGGCACGCTGCCCGCACCTCGGCGGCGAACCGGGCGCGTCCGTGCAGGATCGGCAGCACCGTCACCGCATCGTCGAGCCGCACTACCCGTCTTCCTCCGCGTTGTCCGGATTCAGCTCATCGTCATCGGGGAAGAAGAAATCGCCCAGGTGCATGCCGGGGATCTGCTCGCCCGCCTGCTGCCGCTTCTTCGCCAGCGTCTCCAGGTCAAGCGCTTCACGACCGAGCACCTGCGCGATCGCCTGCTGGAGCAGTCCGGCGGGCTCGGACTCAGGGTCGGCGTGACGGCGTTTGAGTGCGTAGCGGATGATGTTGATTCCGTCGCGCACCGTGTACGGCAGGTCGAGCCCGTGAGCCTGCTGCAGGAAATCGACACAGGTGTCGAGGGTCTGCTCGGGGGAGAAGGGAAGGTTGTACGAGAGGATGCGCAGTTCGTCCTCACGTGAGGGCTGCGGCAGCTCGACCCCGGGCTGGAGACGTGACATGATGTAGTCGGGGATCTCGAAGGTCGAGGAGTCCTCGTTCATGGTAACCGTCGCACGGAACTCGCGGTGAGCGCTGAGACTTACGCCGGCCACGATCGACTCGACCATCCGCCGGTTGTCGAACAGCCCTGCCAGCGAGGCCCACGACTTCTCCGACATCCGGTTGCCCTCGTCGAGGACCGCGACGCCGCCGGTGATGACCGCGCTCAGCAGGGGACTGGCATGGTAGGAGATTGCCCCCCGCGCCGAGAGCACAGGGGTGATCAGCAGGTCCTCGGGGCGCGTGTCGGCGGTGCACTGCATGATGTAGACCGGCTGGGCGCGCCTGAGCGCCGCCGCCATCGCCATCGTGGTCTTGCCGATGCCGGGGGGGCCGAGGATGCGGGGCGTGAGAGGGAGGTCTTCGGTGGCCACAGTCAGCCAGCAGGCCAGCAGCTGGCGCATCGGCTCCGCCTGGCCAATCCACTCGCCCGCGAACGGCACCGGGTGCGAGAGTACGATGTCAACGGAGTCGATGGTGATGGTGTTCAGAGCTTCCGTATCCTTGCCCTGACATCCCGCATGTACGCGCTGAGGTCCTGCCCCTCGATGGTTTCGGCGATTTCCTCGAACGCGTTCTGGAACGGCTCGTACTCGCCCCAGTGCTGTGAACCGGTTTCGGTGATCTGCTCCGTGTGGAACGGGGTGGTTGCGTCGACCCCGGCGTAGAACGACATGTTCACGTTGGCGGTGCCGTAGAACTGCTCCCGGGTCCCGGGCTTGGTGCTGTACTCGTTGAGCGTCACGCGGATCACAATCGACCCGCAGCCGGACATCGCGGCAATCTGGGAACGCGCCGCCACGTCCACGTCATCGTACAGGCACTCGTCGAGCACGCTCTCCAACTCGTCGGCCACATCCTCGTTGAGCCGCTGCATCTCCTGCGGGGTCAGGCTGGCGTTGAGTTGCTGGGCAGTGAACTCCGGCAGTTCGAGGTAGACCTTCGACTTGCAGGCCGGGATTGGCGGCGCTTCGACGGGCGGCGGGGGGGGGCTGGACGATGGGTCGACAGGGAGCGGGTCGGGGGGGAGCGACGTGGTGACAGCTTTGACGCGCGGCTTGGAGGTGGGGCCACCCGCGAGCCGTGCCGCGATACCCGGAAGCGCTTTCACCACCATCTCGATGCTGCCCGGGATATCCTCCGACACCACTGCGCTTATCTTGGCGCTCCGGATATCGATTGCCCGGAGATTAACCAGGTACATGTTGCCCAGTCGGCCGATGGAGCCGCCAATCAGGAGGCGCACCCCGAGCATCTGCCCCATCTCCACCATGCACCCCTCATCGGTGCAGGTCCCCGACTGCTGGAACCCCTGCTCCTTGAGGATTTCCTGCATCTGGCTGCGCTCCATCACCGTGTAGGCATCGGTGTTGAACAACTCGATGCGGAGGCGGTCGGACAGCAGCTCGGCGTCATCGGCCGTCACCCCCGAAGCGTGCTTGAGTGACATCACCGCGACACTGGTCTTCTCCGCCGCGCTCAGCGGCAGGGCAACCGCAAGGGCGAGGTGCAGACAGGCGATAGCGTGGTTCATTGCGATCCTCGGTTTGGAATGCTGCGTGGTTGTGCGCTCCCCAAACGTACACGTATATCTCAAAATAGTATGCGTGTCAGTGATTGCGGTCACGCGACGGACCGCCCGTACGTGGAAAGATGGCGTGTTCCCGCCTATATTGTATAATCGTACCGTGTGAACGAGGAGGGGGTGTGGTGCCGTCGTCGCGGTCTCAATCGGAGTACCCGTTTGCCGATTTTCAGCCGGTGACCTGGTCGCCGGCTGCCGGGGGCAGTCCGATCTGCTCGATCCGGCGCGACCACGGTATCGGCTCCACGTACCGGCTGCACAACCCCAAGGACGAGGTCAACGAAACCCGGCAACTGCTCAACCGCGTGCTGGTTGAGTACCGGATCGGCGGCAATCGCTACGACCTGTTCACGGTGGGAGACCTGCTCGAGTCGCAGTACGCGTTCGAGCCCTCGGCGGGGGGCAATATCATGGGCGACACCGCCGAGCGTGTCTCGCGACGAATCACCAAGTATTTCCTCCAGCACTTCCATGCCGAGGGCCGCACGGGGGGGATATTCGACAAGCGGTTTGACCCCAGGAACCGTGAGAACTTCATCGTCGCCCACACCGATGTCCATGTGCTCAAGATCGACCGCTATCCCAACCTGATCATCCTGCGCAAGAGCGGCAAGGGGAAGTACGGCTACGAGAATGTCAAGGAGCTGGACGGGCTGTTCGATTTCCGCTACCGCAGTCAGCGGCATATCCTTGTCCTGGAGAGCAAACTCGACCGGATCAAGGTGAACCGGACCGATCTCATCGAGAACCTGTTTGCGCCGCTGCGCGAGTTCTTTCCCGAGGCGCGGTTCACGTACGTGCTCTTCTCGTCGGTGGACGCGATCTATGTCAAGCGCGACTACGGTCGGCGCAGGCGGTTGCGGCACACGATGCAGGTGCTGCAGGAGACACTGCGCGCGGAGGGTGTAGGCGTGCTCTTCTTCACGTTCAACGAATCCTACGGCGATTTCGAACGGATTCGCGACCACCTGATCACGCAGTACCGCGCAATCGCGCACCGTCGCGTGGTGCTGCACGGGAAGATGATGATATCGGAGCGGGAGATCGCGCTGTTTGACAGTGGGGAAACGCCGCACATGAAGCTGGTCCGTGACAGCGCGAGCGGGATGTGGCGGGAGGTGCCGATGAAGCACAAGAAGCGGCGCGACGAGGTGCGCAAGCCGTCCGTGGCTGCCGGCGTCGGGCGGAAGGGAGGAGGCGTTGCCGCATGACTGAGACTGTTGAGGGCAATGGGACAGTTGCCAACCGGAACAGCGGAGCAGACATGGCAGACATACCCGCGGGTGCCGACGTGGTTGACACGGCGGTGGCGTGGAACTGGATGACGAAGGAGCGGGTGCTGTGGGTGCGTGTGAAGCCCGGGGCGGTGATGGGGCTGGCGGAGGCGCAGGAGGGTATCGATAAGGGGCGCGAGATGGCGGGGAGTGAGCCATGCGTGATGCTTATCGACCTGTCTGGGCTGAAGTCGGCCAGTCGTGAGGCCCGTGACCTGTATGCGAAGAGCGAGGCGCACGGCACCAGCGTGGTGGGTGTTGCGCTGGTGGTACGCACCCCGATTGCACGGATCATCGGCAACTTCTTCCTGGGATTCAACCGGCCTCCCCGGCCGATCCGGATGTTCAGCGATACACACGAAGCGGAGCTGTGGCTGCAGGGACTCCTTGCGGGGAAGAATGGCACTGTCTGAAGAGGGTCTGGAGCAGGCGGTACGGTCTCTGGAGCGGCTGGCCCCCGAGGCTGCGCGCGAGGAGCAGGTTGGCGAGGCCCCCGTCGCCCGCATCGTGCGCCTTGCCGGCGCGGCGGCACGGCGGTTCGTGGACCGGGCCCGGCACGTCGAGGAGTCTGAAGCACGGCTGGAGTCGGTACTCGAGATGGTGAGCGCCATGGCCGCGCTGGATTTCACGTGCCGGGCGCCCGTGAGTGACCGGGCAGATTCGATCGACGCGCTGGCGGCGGGAGTCAACATGCTGCAGGAGGAGCTGCAGCACAGCATGGTGTCGCGGGAGTACCTCGATGATATCATGCGGTCGATGTCGGACATGCTGATTGTGGTCGGCGGTGACGGCAGGATAGGGACAGTAAATGACTCGGTATGCAGGGCGCTGGGCTACGAGCGGCAGGAGCTGGTGGGGCGACTGTGGGGCGAGGTCTGTCCCCACGCGCAGGAGATTGCGGCGTGCAGCCGGCAGGCCGGTGGCGCGCGGACACGGGAATCGGAGCTTGTGCGCAGTGACGGGGAGCGGGTGCCGGTGTCGTGTTCCTGCTCGCCGCTCAGTTCCGCCACGGGTGAAGTCGGCCGCTGGGTGTGCGCGGCGCAGGATATCGGGGAGAGGAAACGGGCGCAGCAACAGATAGAGGCCAGCCTGCGCCTTCTCCAGACCCTTATCAACACGATTCCCAACCCGGTGTACTACACGGATACCGAGGGGGTGTACCTCGGATGCAACGAGACATTCGGCCGGGTGGTGCTGGGACTGGGCCGCGAACAGATCGTGGGCAGACGCCTGTTCGACCTGCCCGAGCAGGTCCCCGCCGGCCTGGCTCGTCTGTCCCAGGAACGCGATGAGGAGCTGCTCAAGGCGGGCACGCTGCAGAACTACGAGTTGCCCGTACGGTGTGCGGACGGGGCGTTGCGCGACTACCATTTCAGCAGGGCGGTCTACCGTGACGCACGGGGGCAGCCGGCGGGGATTGTGGGTGTGATGCTTGACATATCACAGCGCAAGGCCTCGGAGCGGTTCATGCTGGAGCAGAGCGGTTTCAATGCGCTGCGCGGCGATATCTGGCGCCTGGCCGCGGAGGATATCGACGAGGTCGAGGTGGTGCAGGGCGTGGTCGACCGGGTGGGGCCCGCGCTGGGGTTCGGACGGGTGTGTTACCACGAAGCCTGCGCGGGTCGTGACGGCGCCGAGGTGTTCCGGACAGTGCGGGAGTGGTGCGATGAAGGGGTGCCGTCGCTCGTTGGCGTCGAGATCCCCCGCGCGCTTGTGGAGCCGATGCTCGGAAGCGGGACCGTGACGGTTGAGCGTGAGGCGACACTCGCACAGATGCCCGAACCGTATCGCGGGCAACTGGCGGAGCGATACGAGCGGGAGCGCTCCGAGTTCGGCACGGAGCATGTGACGTTTGCGCCGCTGCGGCTGGGCGGACAGGTGGAAGGGGTATTCACGTTCGACACAGCCGCCAATCGCCCGAGCGAAGCGATGTCGCCACGACTGGTGGAGCAGGTGCTGCAGGAGATGCTGAGCATCGTGTCGAGCGTGTTCGCGCGTCGCCGTGCCGAGCGGTCGCTGCAGCAGGCCAAGGGAGCCGCCGAGGAGCTGGCGGCACGGGCCCAGGAGGCGTCGATGGCCAAGAGTGAGTTCGTCTCGGTGGTGTCGCACGAAATACGCACTCCGCTGACCGCCGTGGTGGGGATGACCGAGGCGCTGCGGATGAGCGGGGTGAGCGAAGAGCAGGAAGAGATGCTGGGTGTGATGAGGGACGCCGAGGACATGCTGATGGGGCTTCTGAACGGTGTGCTCGACCTGTCGCGCGCCGAGACCGGGCGGATTGTGCTGGAGGAGGCGCCCCTCGATGTGCGGGCGCTGGTGGAGCAGCGCTGCCAGATGATTGCCGGGCAGGTGGAGGCGAAAGGGGTTGCGCTCGGGTTCTCGGTGGATGGGGCGGTGCCGGCACAGCTGCTCGGCGACGGGCTCCGGTTGGGGCAGGTGCTGACCAACCTGCTGGGCAACGCGGCGAAGTTCACCGACTCGGGGAGTATCGAGGTCCGAGTCGAACGCGTGGGCAGCGGCGAAGGGTGGTGCGAAGTGCGCTTCGTCGTATCTGACACGGGAGTGGGGATCCCGGCGGAGAAGCTCGAGTCGGTGTTCGATGTGTTTACGCAGGCGGATGTGTCGACCACGAGGAAGTACGGGGGCTCGGGACTGGGTCTGGCAATCTGCCGGCGGCTGGTGGAGTTGATGGGTGGGAGTATCTCCGCCGCCAGCGATGTGGGCGGCGGGAGCACGTTCGAGTTTGCCGTGCGGCTGCGTGTTCCCCCGTCAGTGCAGTAGCACGCATTTTGCAGTTGCGTACCGGGGCGTGGCAAAGTATACTCCCGGATGGTCGGGTGCGGGCAGGCGCAGCATGGCAGCAACACCACTGGACAATCCCCGCTTGTACATGCCGGTCGCTGCGCATCTCAGAGGGCGGGGCGCCATGTTGCCGAAGAAGGTGCTGGTCATCGACGACGAGCGGATTATCCGCTACACGACTTCCGTGCTGCTGAGCAAGAAGGGTGTCGACACGGTGCAGGCCGAAACCGGTGCCAGGGGTGTGGAGCTTGCCGATTCCGAGCAGCCCAACCTGATACTGCTCGATATCATGATGCCGGACATGGACGGGTGGGCGATACTCGAGCGCCTGCGTGCACAGCCGTCCACCGCGGCCATCCCGGTGGTGATGTTCAGCGCCAGTGACTATGCGGAAACCGTGCGGCACGCCGAAGGCAAAGGGCTCCACGGCATCCTGCGCAAGCCGTTCCAGCTCGACGAACTGCTCGATGTCTGCAGGCTGCCCGCTGCTTGACACTGCCCCGTTCAGTTGGTCCCGTAGAGGCGTTTCTCCTGCCAGTTCTCCAGGTCGTGCGATCCCGCGAAGTCGTGGAATGTGGCCCGGAGAGTCCTGGGCGAGGCACCGTTGTTGCGGATAACCACGGAGATAACGCACGCTTCGGAAATGTCGAACGCGAAAGTCCCCTTGGCCGGCACGCGGAGCGAGCGGCCGGCGGCAACTCCCTTGAACAGCGCGAGCTGGCGTACATCGGGGGTGGTGAGAGAATCGTGCTGCCTGATTGTCACCACCACGTCCACCGCCCCCACGGGCTCCTTCGAGGCCGACTGAATCCTGACGAAGCCCTTGCGCCCGGTGTGGCTGGTCTGCGGAAGGTAGTCGTCGCCGAACCAGTAGGCTATCTTGGCCTGGCCGGGCTTGGGGCGAAGGGCGATGTCGGGGTCGAGGTCGGCGATGACCCGTATCAGCCCCGTCTCGAGCAGCTGCTTCCAGGTGAACCATCCGGTGCTCTCATCGGCGCTGACGTAGTCGCACGCATGGAACAGCCCCTCACCGGTCTTGCGGTCGGTCTTGTACCCGTCCAGCGCGAACACGTGCTCGCATTTCACCGCGATGACCGGGTTGCCGCTGCGGATATCGCGCACTGCCGTCTTCCGCGCTTCCGGGTTGCGGATACTCAGTGAACTGGCGTGCGGGTAGCCGAACCGGTTGCGCATCAGGTGGTGCACCGGGAAATTGCCCAGGCCCTCACACTCCCTGCTGCGGGCGCGGAAGCATTCGTAGTCGTGACCGTAGGCGCGCTCGATAACGTACATCAGTTTGCGGATCTCGCTGACGCCGGTCCAGTCCTCGTTCGACGGCAGCGTGCGCTTCTCGGGGTCGTCGGTAAGGCAGTTGCTGTGCGGCGAGCCGGGGCCATTGATCAGCCCGAAGTCCCACTTGTGGGCGACCGGCACACTCTCGCCCCGTTCGTGACACCGCGCGTAGAGCGCATCGAAGTAGGAGGCGCGGGGCCAGCGGTGGAAATTGATAATGCTCGCGGCGGCGACAGTCAGGCAGGCCGCGTTCGTGTTCTCCTCTTCGTCAAACGACAGGTCCTCGCTTTCCCAGATCCCTCTGAACCGGAACCATCGGCACCCCATCATCCCCATCGGCTCGTCATCAGTGGGCCACTCTGCTCCCGAGGGGGAGCCGAGCAGCAGAACTGCGGCCGCAAGGAGGAGGGGTGTCAGAGAGGGTGTTCGCACAGAGCCGGAAAATCGCTGATCGCGCAGGGGAAAAGCAACTCCCTGCCACATCCCGGTTGACAGCAGCCGCAGGGTGGCGTATATTGTCAACAATTATACTAAACTTACTGCACAAGGTGGGCAAGCGATGAGACTCTCGACTCGGACGCGTTACGGGGCACGGGCCATGATGGACATCGCGAGTGACTGGGGGGTACGACACACCAAGCGAAGGGACATAGCCCGCCGCCAGGGCATCTCGGAGTCGTATCTCGAAAATATCCTTATCTCTTTGAAAAACAATGGGGTGTGAGATTCCAGGCATTTCCGCGGCATATTTTTGCCTTGAAGGGGAAATAATGCGCATCCTTTTTCTCACTCACCGTTTCCCATATCCTCCGAACAAGGGAGACAAGATCCGATCCTATAACATCCTGCACTACCTCAGCATACGTCATGAAGTTCATCTTGCAGCTTTGCTCGACGACAGAAATGATCTGACCTATCTTTCCAAGATTTCCAGCCAGGTGAAAAGTCTCTCTT
>CAZJJT010000061.1:8301-14112 GCA_964546395.1 uncultured Fibrobacterota bacterium | reverse complement strand
GCGCGGTTCAGCGTTCATCCGGAGGGAGAGACCGACGCGGTGAGGTCGGAGGGAGAGGTGATCCGGAGTGACGGTGTGCGTGTTCCGGTTCTCAGGAGCATGTCGCACATGGATCTCATGGGCAAGAAGCTGCTGCTGGAGAGCTTCGTAGACGTCTCGGAGCGCAAGCAGGCCGAGACTGCCCTGCGCGAACGGGAGGCGCAGCTCCGGCAGACCCAGAAGATGGAGGCGATCGGCGTACTTGCCGGCGGGATCGCCCACGACTTCAACAACATCCTGGGGGCCATCATCGGCTACAGCGAGCTGGTCCTCAGCAAGACTGCTCCGGGCACGCGGACCTACCACAACCTCGAGCAGGTGGTGATTGCCGGGCGGAGGGCCGCCGACCTGGTCAAGCAGATACTCACATTCAGCCGGCAGTCGGCATCGGAGAAGCGGCCCCTCGACATTCGCCACGTCGTCAATGAGGCGCTCAAACTGCTCCGTGCCACTACACCCACCACCATCGCGTTTGAGCAGGACCTCGCACAGGAGTGCGGACTGGTCATGGCTGACCCCACGCAGATGCATCAGGTGTTCATGAACCTGTGTACCAACGCCGTGCACGCCATGCGGGGTCAGCACGGAGTCCTCAGGGTAGACCTTGCGCGTGTCGAACTCGACGCCGCTTCGGCAGTGCAGGGGCTTGAGGCAGGGCCGCATGTCAAGCTGAGTGTGGCGGACAGCGGAGTCGGGATAACTGCCGACGCGGTGGGGCATGTCTTCGAGCCGTTCTACACCACCAAGGAACCCGGCGAGGGTACCGGGATGGGCCTTGCGGTTGTGCATGGCATCATTGAGGACCACGGGGGGGCGGTTGCGGTTGCCAGTACTCCGGGCACGGGCTCGCGCTTCGACGTGTATCTGCCTGTCACGGGTGAGCAGCAGCAACCGGAAGTAACGCCGATGGATGATGCACCACGGGGCAACGGCGAACGGGTCCTGTTTGTGGATGACGAGGGAGCGCTGTGCGAGTTGGGGGTTGACATCCTCCGCGAGCTGGGCTACCGCGCAACCGGGTTCTCCAGCAGCCGTGAAGCGCTGGAGGCGTTCGGACGCGACCCTGGCGCCTTCGACGTGGTGGTCACCGACATGACCATGCCTGGTTTGACCGGGATGCAGCTTGCGCAGCGGTGTATGGCTGTCCGACCCGATATCCCGGTCGTGCTGTGTACGGGCTACAGTGACGTGGTGACGCCTGAGAAGGCCCGGGATGCGGGGATCAGACGGTTCGTGGCGAAGCCGCTCGGCCCCGTTGAACTTGGTGCAGTGGTGCGCGGGGCCCTTGGGGAGGAGTAGGACAAACACCTACAGCAGGACGGCCGCGTGTCCTACACCCAGATACCGTTGGCACGGGTACACTTCAGGTGGACCCTGGGTCCTGGGTCCTGGGTCCGAAGGGAGATGTTCCCATGCTGAGCGTTGTCGTGGTTGACGATTCGGTTGTGGTGAGAGAGCGGCTGGTCGAACTGCTGAACGGACTGAGCGGCGTGGAAGTGGTAGGGTTGGCCGGTGGTGTCGATGAGGCCAGGCGGGTGCTGCGCGAGACGCGACCCCGTGTTGTGCTGGTGGATATCCGGATTCCGGGAGGGAGCGGGTTCGACGTGCTGCAGGAAGCAAAGGCTCTGCACCCGGCACCGCTGGTGATCATACTGACCAGCTTCCCGTACCCGCAGTTCAGGAAGAAATGCCTGGAGATGGGGGCCGACCACTTCCTCGACAAGTCACTTGAGTTCGAACGCGTGCCGGAAATAGTGACAGCCATGGTAGAACAGGAGCGGGCGGAAGCGTGAGAACCACTGGCGGCTCGGAAACGACGCAGGAGGCGTGATGATGGTGACTGACAAGGCGGCGGGCAAGGTACTGGTGGTCGACGACGATGCGATGGAGCGGGACATGCTCAGCCAGATCCTCGAAGAGGTGGTGGAGGAAGTGTGCGTGGCGTCCGGGGGCGAGAAGGGGCTGGAAATGGCGTTGTCGGAGCGGCCCGACCTGGTCCTCACCGACTTGCTCATGCCCGGCATGGACGGATTCGCGCTGGTGAAGGCGCTGCGCAGGGACGAACGTACCGCTCCATGTGCCATTGTCGTGATCAGCGCCGTTGCGGAACTGGGCAACCGGGTGAAATCGCTGGAACTGGGGGCCGACGACGTGCTGGCCAAGCCCGCCGAAGCGGCCGAACTGCGTGCACGTGTGCTCAACCTGCTGAAGGTGAAAGCTTACAACGACTACCTCCGCGGCAACAAGCAGATGCTCGAACAGGAGGTCCAGCGCAAGGCCGTGCAGCTGCAGCACGCCTACGACCAGATCCGCGACGCGACACTCGAAACGGTGTTCCGGCTGACACGTGCCGCGGAGTTCCGTGACGAAGACACGGCCGGCCACACCCAGCGTATCAGCCACATGTCCGCGGTTATCGGACGGGCCCTGGGACAGGGCAAGGAAGAAGTCGAGATGCTGTTGTACGCTTCGGCCATGCACGATGTGGGCAAGATCGGGATCCCCGACAGCATCCTGCTGAAACCCGGGAAGCTCGATCCGCAGGAGTGGGAAGTGATGAAGCGGCATACCACGATGGGAGCCGAGATACTGGCCCCCTCGGACACGGAACTGCTGAAGCTCGCCACCACCGTGGCGATGACGCACCACGAGAAGTGGGATGGTTCGGGCTACCCCAACGGGTTACGGGGCGCGGGCATCCCGCTGGTGGGGAGGATCACGGCCATTGTCGACGTGTTCGATGCGTTGAGCTCCAAGCGGCCCTACAAGCAGCCGTTTGGTCTCGGCGAATCGGTAGACATCATCAGGAGCGCCAGCGGCTACCACTTCGACCCGGACGTGGTGGCGGCGTTCCTGGGGAACCTCGACGAGATAGTGGAGATCAAGCGGACGTTCAACCGTGACCGATAGTCTGTTCCATCTCGGCTGTGTATTCCGTGAACGTTGCGCGCCCGCGGTGCTTCGATTCGTACATCGCCAAGTCCGCTTTCCGCAGAAGCTCTTCGGGGGTGCCAGCGTGGAGCGGGCAGTGGGCGATGCCGATGCTGGGGGCCGAGCGCAGCTCGTGGCCGTTGGCCTGGTACGGGCGGCTGAGTGCATTGAGGACGCGCCCCGCCACGGTGCGGGCAAAGCCCGCGTCGCCCAGGTCGGTGATGATCACCACGAACTCATCGCCGCCCATCCGTGCCACCGTATCGGTGCTGCGTACGCAACTCGAGAGGCGGTCGGCCACCTGCCGCAGCAGCTCATCGCCGGTGTCGTGGCCCCGCGTGTCGTTCACCTGCTTGAACCGGTCCAGGTCGAGCATCATCACCGCGATGCTCTGGCCGTAGCGGTTCACTCGTTCGACCGCCTGTTCGAGCCGGTCCTGCAGCAGCAGGCGGTTGGGCAGCCCGGTGAGGGTGTCGTGGTGGGCCAGGTGGGCCAGCCGGCGTTCTGCGTGTTTCTGCGCGGTGACGTCACGCAGGACGGTCACCACCCCGACTACCCGGTCGTGCTTCGCACGGACCGTCGAGCCGGCGACCTGCAGTTCGAGTTCGGCCCCGTCGGGGCGATGGAACGTGATGTCGCGCCTCAGTCCCTCGCGTGTGCTGTTGTAGTGCTCATAGACCATGGTAATCGACAGGTCTCCCTCGGGGAACAACTCCTTCACATTCTGTCCCACAAGCTCGTCCTGTGGCTGGCCGAGCAGTTGCTCCGCGGAAGGGTTGGCCGACACGATGCGGTTCTCCGGATCACTCAGCAGCACGCCGTCCGACATGGTCCGCAACACCGCTTCCGCTGCGGCAGCAGGGGTCATGGTGGCAAGATGGCGCCTGCGGGGACGCACCGCGGCCACCCAACAGCATGCGGCGCCGGCGGCGAGTGCCGCCAGGGCCGCGCCGGCCCAGAGAGCATACGGCATGGCTATCCTTCCCTTCAGGAGCGCTGTCTCCGCTTCTATCACCGCAACTCCCGTGCCACGCTCCGGCCGAATCGGCAGCGGTCACGGCAAGCCCGGAAGCCCCTTGTATTTGCCGGTGCACAGAAGTATAACCATTGTGCACCGCGCGCGCACGGTCTGCTTCCGTGGTCCTCTGTCGCCTTCAACCAGCTACCGCACCGTGCATCCCGTGGCCTGCCGCAACAAGGGGGCCGTACGTGACTGCTGAGTCAACTGTGGTATCTGCACCGCAGGAGTCCCGCCGAGCCGATACGTTGCCCATGATACTGGCGAGTGCCGCCGTGGGCGCCGCGGCGCTCCTTGCCATGTACGTGCTCAGCGATCGCAACGCCCTGCTGTTCTCCGTTGTCGCCCAGGGTTTCGGGATCGTGGTTGCCTGTGCCGTGTTCTTCCTCGCATGGAATTCGCGCGCCATCATGGACAACCACTACCTGCTTATCATCGGGGTGGGTTCGTTGTTCACGGCGCTGCTCGACACCGGACATCTGCTTGCCGTGCCCGAACTGGGCGTGTTCCCCGGCATCAGTGCCGATATCACCCACCAGTTGCGCATCGCTTCACGCTACCTTCTGAGCACGTCACTCCTCGTGGCGCCCGTGTTCCTCACGCGCAAGGCACGGCCGTTCGTTGCGTTCCACTCGTACGGCCTCGCCACGTTGCTCGTGTTCGTCGCCGTGCTCGCGGGCTGGTTTCCCACGTGCTACGGGGCCGACGGCACCCCGACGTTCTTCAAGGAATCGAGTGAGTACCTGGCGACGGTGGGTGCGATGGTGGCCGTGCTGTTTCTCTACGAGCGGAGACAGCACCTCGACCCACGCGTGCTGCACCTCATGGCCGTCTCCGCCGTGGTTGGCGTGGCTGCCGAGCTGATACACGCACAAGTACACCGCACCACGGTCCCTGCCGGTATCGCTGCGTACCTGCTGGGAGCGTGTGCTCATTACCTGGTGTACGTGGCGGTGGTGCGCATCGGGATGTCACGCCCCTATGAGCTGCTGTTCCGCAATCTGAAGAGCAGTCAGAGCGGGCTTGAGCTGGATGTTGCGCAGCGCACGGTGGAACTGGCAGAGGCGAATGCACACCTGAAGAGCGAATCGGAGGCGCTGCAGAAGGCGGAGGAACGCGCGCGCAGCATCAACGGGATTCTCCATGCCGTGCGCACGCTGAGTCTGCATGTCACGCGCCACAAGGACCGCCGTCAGTTGCTTGCGGGATGCTGTGAGGCGCTGGTGTCGGTCCGCGGCTACCGTCACGTATGGATGCTGGCGCTGGACCCCGAGCACCGGGTCGTCGCCGCCGGCGCAGCAGGCGCGGGGCCAGCGCCCGACATGGTGTACCGTGACGGTGTCGAGGGGGTGCCGACACCGCTCTGCATCGAACAGATGCTTCGCCAGGGGTTCGCCAGCGCCACCAGGACCCCCTCGGTCGATTGCTCCGGCTGCAGCATGCGGGAGTGCTGTGGTGATGCGGCCGTGACAGTGACCATGCTACGCCACGCCAACCGGGTCCACGGTCTGCTCGGCGTTGCCGTCGACCGTCAGCATGGGGCCAGCGAGGAGGAGACCCAGCTTATCCTCGAAGCCGCCGACGATATCGCCGTAGCGTTGCACCTTATTACCGTCGAAGAGGAGCGGGCGCGGGCGGAGCACAAGCACGAGGAACTCGAGAAGCGGATGCGTCAGACGCACAAAATGGAGGCCATGGGGGTACTCGCCGGCGGTATCGCGCACGATTTCAACAATGTCCTCAGCGGCATCATGGGCTACGCGAGTCTGGCCCTCGAGCGGACACGCGATAACCCCAAGGTCAACCACTACATGGAGCAGGTG
>CAZJJT010000061.1:0-8291 GCA_964546395.1 uncultured Fibrobacterota bacterium | reverse complement strand
AGGTGCTCAGCATCTCCACGCGCGCGGCGGGCCTCGTGCGCCAGATACTCAGTTTCAGCCGGCGCAACGAAGCGCAGTTTGCCCCGGTCGACCTGGTCCCGCTTGTCAAGGAAATCACCAAGTTCCTGCAGCCCACACTTCCGGCCAATATCGAAGTGCAGACGCATGTCACACGCGACCTGGGCATGGTGCTGGCGGATGCCACCCAGATGCACCAGGTGGTCATGAACCTGTGTACCAACGCTGTGCACGCAATGAGGGACTCGGGCGGCAGGCTCGATGTCCACGTTGAGCAGCTCACACTCGAACTCGACTCACCGGAGCTTACGCAGCAGTTGACTGCCGGCGACTACATCAGGCTGCGCGTGCAGGACACGGGGCGCGGCATGGATGAGGAGACGCTGCAGCGGGCCCTCGACCCGTTCTTCACCACCAAGCCCGAGGGCGAGGGTACCGGGCTGGGCCTGTCGGTGGTGCATGGCATCGTGCGGGCCCATCATGGCGACATACGCATGCAGTCTGCCCCGGGCGAGGGTACTACGGTCGACGTATACCTTCCCACCACCGAAACCGCCGAAGAATCGCGGCCCGCGGCCGCGGATACGCGTGATGTGCCCGGGAAGGGGGAGCACGTGCTGGTGGTGGATGACGAGCGGTCGCTGGCCGACATGACCGCCGACATGCTCGAGAACCTGGGGTTCCAGGTGTCGGTACAGGCGCGCAGCGAAGACGCGCTGGAGTTGTTCCGCGCCAAACCCGATAGTTTCGATCTGCTGCTCACCGACCTCACCATGCCCAAGCCCACGGGTGTCGAGTTGGCGCGTGAGTGCACGGCACTCAAGCCGGGGTTGCCCGTACTCATGTGCACCGGGTACAGCGCGCGTCTGACGCCCGAGGATGTGAAAGAGGCCCACATCAGCAAGGTACTGCTCAAGCCGTTCGGCACAGAAGAGCTGGCCGATGCGCTGCGCGAGGTGTTGGCGATGCGCCCTACTCGCTGAACTCGGTTCTCACCGACACGACCGCATCCCACACCCGCAGGAAGGCCGCGGTGACCACCGGGTCGAACTGGTAGCCCGACCCCGAGATGATCACGTCGTGAGCTTCGCGCATGGTGTGCGGCTGCCTGTACGCCCGTGGTATGGTCAGCGCATCAAAGACATCCACTACCGCCGCGATACGCCCCTCAACCGGGATGGCGTTGTGCGCCAGGCCGCGCGGATACCCTTTGCCGTCGTAGCGTTCATGGTGCGTCAGTGAGATGGAGCGTGCCATGTTCATGAGCCTGCTGTCCGAGGCGGACAGAATCTCGGCGCCAATTGTGGTGTGTTGCTTCATGTACTCCCGCTCGGCGCTCGTGTACGGCCCGTCCTTCTTCACTATCGTGTCGGGCATCGCCACCATCCCCACGTCGTGCAGCGGCATGGCGTACCTCAGCACGCGCACGGCGGCGGCATCCAGCCCCATCGCTTCCGCAACCCGTCCGGCGTACAGGCCCAGTCGCTTGCCGTGCATCTCGGTCTCGCACCCACGCCTCGCCAGTGTCCGCACGAGCACCCAGACACTGTCGCACTGCAGCCCCTCAGTGTCTTCGTCCACCTCGGGGGCGCTTCCCACGGTCTCCAGTAGTCTCAGTACCGCCGCGCTGCTCTCATCGATAGCCGGCATCATCACGGTTGTGCTCGGGTCGCTCTGCATCACATCCCTCCTCAGTGGGTCGGTGAACACTACCTGCCCCTCTTACTATCAAACGCCGTGCCACGTGCGGCAATGGCTGCATCCTCGCACTGCTCGCCTCCAGTGGGCGGAGCCTGAGTGGTCGCGGCGCCGCGGTCTGTGGCATGCCTGCCACACGCACTGCGGTACCCATGCGGTAACCGACTGACGCGCTGCGTGTTGGGAGGAACGCGGGGAGCGCGGTACCGCAACCCCACCGTGCGTGAGCCATGCAACACACTGATTCGAAAGTGGTTACGAGTGGCACGACTCGCACGAAGGCAGAGAGCAATCCAGCCGCTGTGGCCGCGCCGCGTCCACCGGGTTCGCCCAACGCTGCTGTTTTCCAGTGGGTTACGTGGTGCGGCCGGTGGTTGGCCCGCAAGTTGCATCATGATTCGGGTGTGAATGCAGGGACCACGGCGCAGGAGCGCCGGAAGGAGAAGAGGGAGGCAAGGTATGAACGGAAGAATCGGAGCGAGTGTCGACGGTGCGGCCCGCCTGCGGGGTTCGCTGGAATCCAGTTCGTTGTCTCGCAGCCCGCTGTACCGCCAGATGAAAGCGGCGCAGGAGCATTCGAGCAGGTGCCGGAAGATAGGTAAGTTTCTCATTGTCCTGTCGCTCGTGCTGCTGGCGCTGGTGGTGAGCACGGTCATGGCTACGCCGGCCGGCCACAGCACGCAGCCGCAGGTTCCCGCGGCTACCGCTGCCTCCCGGTAACCGCCTGGCAGTCTGCCGGCGCGCCCGGTACGGGTGCGCCGGCGGACAGGCCGGACGAAGGGAGTGCATGTCAGTCAGCAGTCACCACGCACGGGAGGCAGACCATGCGCAAGACCGTAGTGATTATCGGCCACGACGTCACCAACGACACTGTCGCGGCCCGGTACCTGTCCCGCTTTTTCCACGTGGTGGTGATGCCCAGGGTGGAGGGGACCTTCGTCGTTGTCCGAGAGGCAGACCCGTGTGCCGTGGTGATCCACGCCGACCTGTACACGCCCGGCGAAGCGCAGCGCCTGCGTGATCTGCGCCGCGTGCTCGGGCGCCGCGTGCCCATCATCGCCACCGTCGAACGCCCCACGAGCGAGTATCTGAGCGCCGCCATGGAGACGGACGTGCTGGCATGCCTCGTGCGCCCGCTGGTGCGAGGACAGCTCGAAGACCTGCTGAACTCGGCGGTGGAGCAGGCGGATGCCCTGCCGGGCAGCTCATGGGGCATCATCCCGGCCTACGGAACGCACGCACGCGTGGAGCATGAACTGGGAGTGCAGCCGTGACCGGCACCTTCTTTGTGAACCCGGCCGCGCACACGCAGGTGTTCCCCGCGGGTTCGCTGCCCACGCTGCCACGTGACGTGCGGTGTCGGCGGGGACACCGACGGTGGCTTGGGCCGAGCCGCGTCCGCGTCTCGCCTGCACTCCTCTACTTCGTGGCCATTACGCTGTTCTGGGGGCTGTTCGTACGCCTGCTTCTTGGGCCGGCGACTGCCAAGGCCGAACAGCTGAGGAACGCCTCGGAGCAGCACATGCGCTGTGACGAAGATGGCCCGCGGTCCGGGCTGGAAGGGACGGAAGACGAATGACACGCTACGAGATGCTCAGACGGTCGTACTGGGAAGCCAAGAGTGCCTCGCTGAGCGGATGCCGCGAATGCACGGCGTTCGCTGGCGCCCTGGTCGAGGGGTTCCTTGGGTACCTTGAGGCGCCCCCCGAGTGCGTACGTTTCGTTGACGGTGACACTCCCGAGCGGCGTACCCGCTCTCTTTCGGAAGCGATGCGGTGGGGCGAGGACCGGGAGTACCGCGTGGGCGTCGAGCTGGCCATCGACGATGACGGGACCGCGGGAGCGGGCGAAGCCGTGGTTGTCGAGTTCGGCATCAGCCGTTGCCCGGGCGGCTTCCTGGTACGCCTTGCCCCCGGGCACGAGGGGCTGTTCGCCAGCCCGGCCATTCCCGAGACCATGCGGGACCTGTACGCGGCCGTGTTTGCTCTTGTCAATGAGTACTACCGCAAGGGACTCCGCCGCTTCGTGGAAATCGAAGCAGGCGAACGGCAGCTCAGCCGATGAGTGCCCTCGAACTGCGCGACTCTCTCACCGACCCGCAGGGCGATGCACGGGTGGCGCTCCGCCGTCGGACCCGTGACCGGCGGGTGCTGCACCAGGTGTACCTCCACCTGGGTGGGTGCGATCTGGTGCATGTGCTCCATGTCCTCTACACGTCCGGCCCCGCGGCGACAGGGCATACCGTTCTCGTATCACGCTCAACCGCCAACCCCTACTGCCTGCTGAAGCTCTGGGCAGAGAGGCCGCATGAGGTGACCGCGGAGATACTCGTGGACAATGGGGGCCCGCGGCTCATCTCGCGCGTCCTGCCGCTGGACGGGTGGTGCGCCGACCCGTCCGTGGTCTTCAGGGACGTATACTAGGCGGCGGTCGGAAAGGCGGACGCATGCTCGTCTTCTCGTACGCGCACTTCCTGTGCGCCTTCGTGTATGCAGCGCTCGCGGCGTACCTGCTCCTTGTGCGTGACCCACCCCGTGGGGCGCGCAGCCTGGGCTGGCTGTGCGCATGTCTGGCTTTCTGGAGCGGGGCCTACGTACTCGTCGAGAACCCCCACGTGGACAAGCAGGCAGCGGTGCTGCTGGAGAAGCTGAGTGCTCCCGGATGGCTGTTCTTCCCGGTGTTCTACCTCTGGTTCTGCGCCGATTTCACCCGTGCGTGCCATGCATGGCCGTGCAGGCTCATGCCGTTTGTCGCCCCGGCACTCGTACTCGCGTTCGTGTGGGACGGCCAGGTCCTCTCGGACCATGTCCGCACTCCCTTTGGTTGGGCGGGACAGTGGGCCCTGTCGCCGTGGACTGTGGTGTACTACGCCTACCTCGTCGCGTACATCGTGTACGGCTCCTGGCTGCTGCACCGCCACGCGTGCCGCAGCGCCTCACGCATTACGCACCACCAGGTGAAGACCGTGCTCGTGGCCGTGGCGATTGCGTTCCCGCTGGGTGCATTTGCCAACATAGGGACCCGGCTGCTCGGATGGCAGTTCCCGTCCGTGGCCGACGCCGCCGGTCTGCTGTGGGTGGCGGCCATGGTATTTGCGACCGTCCGTTACGGATTTCTTGATCTTCTTCCCAACTCGGCCGCCAACAGCGTAGTTGCCGCCATGTCCGAGTTCATGTTCGTACTCGACCGTGATGACCGCATCGTGGCGGTCAACGAGTCGGCTCTGAGCGCGCTGGGCTACGTGCACAGCCAGGTAGTGGGAAGGGACTTCCGCGAGCTGCTCACGCATGACAACGACACGAAGGTCCTGCGGGTCAAGCCCACCACCGGCACGTTGGTGAAGGACATCACGCTTTCGTTGTGTACCAGCAGTGGTACATCGATACCCGTCAGTGCTTCGCTCAGCAGGGTGGATGCCCCCGACGGGACCAACCTGGGTACCGCCTGCCTTGCGCGCGACATCACTCTGGAGCAGCAGGCGCGCGAGGCGATGGAGTGGGGTACCGAGCGGCTCGAGCGCGAGGTGGTTGCGCGTACCCGCGAGTTGCGGGAGGCCAACCAGCAGCTGAGGCACGAAGTATCGGAGCGCGAGCGCGCGGAACGTGAAGCACGCGCTTCAGAGGAGCGCTTCCGGCTTCTCTTCGAGTACGCACCGGATGCGATCTACCTGAGTGACCTGAACGGCGTGTTCCTGGATGGCAACCGCAGAGCCGAGCAACTGGTGGGCAGGGAACGCAGCGAACTCATCGGCACCGACCTTGCGCATGCAGGTGTGCTGCTCCCTTCGGAGCTTCCGCGTGCCCTGGCGAGTTTCGCCGACACGATAGCAGGTCGGCCGACAGGCCCTGAGGAGTTCACCGTGGTGCGTGGCGATGGCACGACGGTGGAAGCCGAAATATCCACCTATCTTGTGGCGATTGGTGAGGAGCGCACCGCCCTGAGTGTGGCACGCGACGTGAGCGCGCGCAAGGCAGTCGAACAACGGCAGCTGCAGTCGGAGAAGATGGACGCGATCGGGCAGCTCGCGGGCGGCATCGCCCACGACTTCAACAACATGCTCGGGGTGATCATCGGCTACACCGAGATGCTGGTCCGCCGCTGTCCCACAGCCCAGACCGCGCTCCACGGCTACGCCGAACGCGTGCTCACCGCAGCGCGGCGTTCGGCCGACCTCACCTCGAAGCTGTTGACCTTTGCACGGAAGGGACAGGGAACGCGGGCGGCCGTGGATGTGCACAAGGTGATAGAAGAGGTTATGGGGCTGCTGCAGCACTCACTCGATCCGCGCATCACCCTGGTGCCGCAACTCGAGGCCCATCAACGGGTCGTGACCGCCGATGCGGCCCAGATTGAGAGCGCGTTGCTGAACCTCGGTGTCAACGCCCGCGACGCCATGCCCGAGGGGGGTACGCTGCGCATTGCCACAGCAACGGTACAGTTGGACGAGGGTGGGATCGCAGGATTTCCGCGTTCGCGCGGGCCGGGACCGTACCTCTGCATCACCGTGCAGGACACCGGTACCGGCATGTCTCCGGAGACACGCAAACGTGCGTTCGAGCCGTTCTTCACCACCAAGGAGCTGGGCAAGGGTACCGGACTCGGGTTGTCGAGCGTGTACGGGACGGTCGAGGACCACGGGGGCGTTGTGGAACTCGAGAGTGCCCTGGGGGTTGGGACTACTTTCAGGCTCTACCTGCCGCTTCTCGACTCAGACACCGGGGCCGATGCGGACCCCGGCCAGACGCCGGCGGCGCACGGGGCCGGGACCGTGCTGGTTGTGGATGATGACGAGATGATGTGCGGCGTGACCGTCGAGATGCTCGAGGAACTCGGCTACACCGCTCTGGCGTGTGGTGACGGCGCGCAGGCGGTCGAGGTTTACCGCACGCGGGGAAATGAGATTGACGTGGTGCTGCTCGACATGCTCATGCCTGTCCTGTCGGGCAGAGACTGCTACTACCAGCTTCGCGAACTCGATCCGGATGTACGCGTCATAGTCGCGTCCGGGTACAGCAACGAGGGTGACGTCAAGAAGCTGCTGGCCGAGGGAGCCCTCGGCTTCGTGCAGAAGCCGTACTCGGTTGACGAGTTGGCGCTTGTGGTGAAGGAAGCGGTTGCCAGACGGTGACAATGGCCTTTGCCGCATGTGCGAAATGGGGCGGGGATTGCTCCCCGCCCCGTGCCATTCGCATGTCTCAGGCGTGGCGCCGCTACGCCACCGCCTGCCAGACACCCGGCTCGTGCGGCCAGGCGATGACTTCATGCTGCGAGCGCCGCAGCAGCACCAGCAGCTCCACAGCACTGACACTCACCACGCAGGCCGGCTCGGGCACATCGGCGGGGTCGGCGTAGCCCGCCTGGCCCGGGCTGGGTGGCCACCCGATCAGGCATAGTCCTGTGGGCGTTGCGAGCGCATGGCAGTGGCACACCCCGGGCTCGGGGATACACTGCTCAGTCGGCGTACCATCGCGCTCCACGCAGTGGTATGACACGATGCGCGCTTTCAGCGTGCCCAGGCCCAGCTTGTCAAGGAGCTCCTCGAGGCCCGCATGCGTCGCCGCGCTCAGGTGGATCTCGTCCACCACCTCCCAGCAACGGTGCATCACTACCAGCTCCAGAAGTCTATGTCGAAGTGTCATGGTGTGGCTCCCTCTCGTGTGCTGCCGCTGTGAACGAACGTCGTCTGCATCACTCACTGGCTACCGTACAGCTCCTGCGCATACGCCATCGCTTCCACCACCGCCCCAATCGAGAGCGTGCCCTGCGCTATCACGTCACGCTCCTCACCATCGGCGTCCGGCGTGCCCGTCGAATCGCTCTGCGCCTCGCTGAACTTCCTCAGCACCCGCACCGAGTGAAACGACGTGGGGTACCAGCCGCTCGGCGTGGCGCGGTGCACGAGCACGAAGTTGTTTGAGAAGAGCATGACTACCGTGCACGTGTCGAGCACGTACGAACCGTACTTCTCCTTCACAATCACCTGCATCCCCAGCGAGTCCTGCGCTATCACCGTCGCCCCGGACTCCTTCGCTGCGGGCTTGCTGACCGTGCGCATGTCCTGGCCGCACGCTGCCATTACCCCGAACACCATCAACGCCACCAGCACCATCGTTCCGCCCTTCATACCGGCCTCCCCTGTGGGTGTGTGTCTTCTGCTCATCGGGTCCTCGCTTCTCTGCCTCTCTACCAATGCGAACAGCGTGCCAGCCAGGGGCATAGGGTGTAACCTTCGCATTTTCATCGTGTTGAAGGGGAAGCCAGTACGCGCCGATACGCGGTGTGGTGTGGCAACGTGGCAGGGATACCGCACCTCGGCTTCCCGACTCGCCGGGGCACAACGCAGCCGGCCGCCGGCTGCTGGGGAGCAGCGCGACGGCCGGTGTCTTCAGTCCCTCCGGGGCTGAGACATGTCGGCCAGGGGGGCGCTGCGCGCGTTGCTGCGGTCGCGGCGGACTGCGATTCGTCCCCGTCCGCGCCGCTTGAAGATGGCCCCCAGCAGCGAGCCGGTGCCGAACACCCCCGCGCTGGCAGCCAACGCTGTACCGCTGAGACGCGTGTCGTCGTTCTGCTCCTCC
>CAZJJT010000060.1:10601-14130 GCA_964546395.1 uncultured Fibrobacterota bacterium | reverse complement strand
GACCGTATCTGGCAGATGCCCGTGGTGCTGCTGCCGCTGGAGATCGCCCGTGGCGGTCAGTGCGTGGTGTTCCGCCCCATCACTTCGACCGACGCCATGACCGCGCGCGCAGTGCCGCTCGACCCGCCGGTGGTGGAGGGCTTGGCTGCGTTTGCCGCGCGCACCACTGGCATCGGAGATCTGTTCCTCGATATCACCCACAAGCCGCCCGGCACGATAGAGTGGGAATAGCGACCACTGCAGGTTGGTGGCCCCTTCCGCTTCCCGACCCTCAATCCTCAGACTGCAGCACTCAGAAGTCTGCTCCCAGCGACCAGTAGGTGACCGGGCGGTTGACAAAGGTGCGCCAGTCGGTGCGCCAGGCCCGGTCGTAGCGCAGCACGAACACCCCCAGGTTTGCGCGCAGGCCGAAGCCGATTCCGCCGTAGATGTCGCTCGGGAGCGGCAGTTCGCCGTACGGCTCCTCGTCCGCGTCCCACGCGTTCCCGGCATCGACGAACACCGCCCCGTTGACGTAGCGCAGCCGCAGGGGTAGCGGCCACACGATGGACACTTCTTTGACAAACGGGAAGCGGAACTCTGCGTTGACCACGGCGTAGCGGGAACCGGCCAGGTCATAGTAGTACCACCCGCGGAACGGCACGACCATGTCGGAGTAGAATACGTTCTCGAGGTTGTCGTCGTAGCCGTCGACGTTGATGCGGTAGTTGAACCAGTACTCGCTGCCGCCAAGGATGTAGCGGCGGGTCGCCCGCGATCCGTCGAAGGCGAAACTTGCCCCGGCCGACAATCGGGTGGCCAGCACGAAGCGGCGGCCAAAATGGAAGTACCGCCGCGCGTCCAGCTCCATCGACCCGAACGCGGCGTCGATGCGCTCCAGCGGCGGGGCCACGGTTGCCGAGACCCGCGTGCGCAGGCCGTTGACTGGGCCGGTGAGTCCCCACACGACGTTGTCGTACACGTGCGCGAGCGTGGGAAGGAGCACGTCGAAGGTACGTGACTCGCCCAGCGACGATTTGGCGCGGCGTTCTATGTAGCTGTAGTAACAGTCGAAATCGAGGCGGGAGCGCGAGGTGAACGGGTACGAGGCGCTGGCGATGGCGCCGACGTAGGTGTCGTGGTAGAGCGAGCCGAGCAGGGTGTAATGCCGGCCGTAGAACGCACCGGCGCCGAACGAGAGGCGCTGCCTGGCGTTGACATACGAACCGAAGAGGTGCACGTACTCATCGAGGCGCCCGGCGATATCGCCTGCCAGCGTGAAACGGTGATCGCCCATGAGGTCGCTGAACATCGCGAACCACTCGCCGGCGTAGCCGTACAGCGAGCTGGCGCCCAGGCCGAATGCGAGGATGTCGGGCGAGAAGCGCAGGCGGTAGCGGTCGGGGGCCGGAAGGGTGCGCAGGGCGGCGGTGTCAAGTCGAGCGGTATCGGCCAAGGCGGTGTCACGGGCGAGGGTGGTGTCGCGGCGGTGCGCAAGCGTGGTGTCTCTCCTGCCCGTCGGTGCCTTGAGCGTGTCGCGCCGTGCGGCGGTCTCGATGAAAGGGAAGGTGCTGTCGGCGAGGTGATGGGCCCAGCGAGTGGGCACCAGTGAGTCGCCGAGGTCGACCGTGTCGGCACGAAGCATGCGGTAGATGCGCCACGAGCCCTTCTGGAACAGGGTGAACACCAGCGTACTGCTGTCGGCGTTCCAGTCGGGGCTCGAGCAGCCGCCCAGGAAATCGGTGAGCGGGCGTGCTGCGGCGAGGGAGTCAAGTGGCCCGCGGTAGACGTTGTCGATCCCGTTGCGGTCAGACACGAACACCAGCGAGTCCTCGCCGCTGAACCGCGCCTGTCCTTCGTGCCATGGCGTGGCGGTGAGCAGCCGTGTGGCCGTGCCGTCAAGGCTACGCAGCGCCAACTCGCGACTCGCATTGCGGCGGCCGGGATGGGTGCGGTTGGGGAGGCAAAGCTGCCCGGTGGTGTCCTCGAGGGTGTATACGATGCGCCTGCCCGAGGGAGAGAACACGGGGTCGCTCTCGAAGGCGATGTCGGAGGTGAGGGCGGTCAGACTCGAGTCGGTGAGGCTGTACAGGTAGAGGTCGCTCCGGCCGTGGGCGAGTCCACAGAACACCAGCCGGGAGCCGTCGGGCGACCAGTCGGGAGACACGACCGCGCTGAGTCCGGGCAGTGACACCACGCGCACCAGCGAGCGGCTCTCGACATCAACGATGCGTATCTCGTCACGGCCGGCGCGCTGCGACACGAACGCCAACTGCCGGCCGTCGGGCGACCAGCAGAGCCCGCTGCGGAACGGGTGAAACGTCTCGAAATAGCCTCCGTAGCCCTGCTGTGGTACACTCGCCACCACCGCGCCGCTGCTGTCGACCACGAATATGCGGGTGTAGTCGCGCTTGTCGGAGAAGAACGCGATGCGCGAACCGTCGGGCGAGATCCGTGGGCGCAGGTTATAGGTTGCACGCTTGAAGTGTTTGGCGGTGATGCAGTCGGCAAAATCGGCAGGGCTGCGGCGCAGGGCTATCTCGGGCCAGTACAGCCGTCGCACCTGCTGCTTCCAGGCGTCCGACAGCGACTCAATCGACATCCGATATGTTGTCTCGAGGGCGGTTTCGACGACGCGCGAACTGCGGAAGTTGCGGAGGAAGCGGCTGAAGAGGGAGTCGCCATAGGCGCTGGAGAGGAACAGGAGGAATGACTGTCCGCCCTTGTAGGCCATGTAGCCGTTGAGTTCGGGGCCGGGCGAGGCAAGCTCGCCCGTTATCACCCGGTCCATCAGGAACATGTCGGCTTCGGAGTCCCAGCCGCTGGAGAGGTACTCGGCAAGTCCCTCGGCGAACCACAACGGGAGCTGCAGACCTGCGTTGCGGAGGAACGAGCCCCCGATCCGATCGTAGAGTACGCCGAACTGGAACGCGTGCACGAGTTCGTGGTGGAGCACGTGGCGGTACTCGGCGTATGAGCCGGCCCAGGGGAGTACCACGCGGTTCTTGAACATCTCGGTGAAACCGCCAACACCCTCGGGGATAATGTCGGGGACCACGTTGGTCTGCTGGAACAGGTGTGCTCCATGGTACACCACAATAGGAACCGGTTTGCGGTGGGTGAAGCGGAAGTCGGCTGCGAGCTGTTCGTAGGCGTCCGCCGCGAGGCGGTAGCTGAGTTCGGGGAGCGGCCCCTGGTCCTGGTGGGTATATATATGGTAATAGGGGCCCTTGTACACGCTCCAATCGAGACCGGTGTAGTGAACCTTGTTCTTGCCGAAGCCGGCGCAGAGCGCCGGAGCGGCCAGGGCGAGGAACAGCAGTGCGGCAGAGCGCAGGACCCGGCGGCATGCACGCAGGAAGAGGTCGCGGTGAGCGGTCGTTGACATGTGCACTCCGCTGTGATCTGCCGGCAGCGAACGGCCTCGGACGTGGGGCCGCAAAATACTACGTGTACGCCAACGTCACCCTTGCTAAGTTCGTGGGAGATAATGTAATTAGTGACTACGAACCAGCGTTGAACCCGGAGGGGCTGGTAAGGATAAAGAGCG
>CAZJJT010000060.1:0-10591 GCA_964546395.1 uncultured Fibrobacterota bacterium | reverse complement strand
GGCGTTGTCTTGACACACTACCCCGGCATAACTATATTCATTTGGTGCCTGTCGCCGACATCCTGCAGAGCGACGTTGTTAACTCCCATTTAAGCCCTTAATACGCCTATGCGAACGCACAATGCCCCCGTACGTGTCGTAGCGCTCATGATGCTGTGTGTGAGCGTTTCCTTTGCGGCCAGGAAAATTGTCGTGCCAGACGATTTCCCCAGCATCCATTCTGCGCTGGGTGAAGCCGATGAAGGCGACACGGTCTATGTCCGCAACGGTGTCTACGAGGAGAACATCACCCTCGTTGATAACGTTGTGCTGATGGGTGAAGACATGCTCAAGACGGTGATCCTGGGGCGGCGGAAGACGCCCTGCGTGGTTGGCGCCGACGGCGCGACCATCATGGACTTCACGATCCGTAACGGCACCACCGGTATCCTCTGTAAGAACACTCGTCCGATTATCAAGCGCAACCTCATTGTCGACAACAAGGGCGCCGGTATCCATGCGCTGATCTCGCTGCCGCAGATCGAGAACAACGTCATTTACCGCAACGAGTGGACCGGCATATTCCTCGAATCAGTCCGCGGCACGCGCACTTCCATCGACCACAACGTCATTCTCGAGAACGGCTACAGCGGTGTGTTCTGCGCCAACCGTACCGAGGTGCTGCTGCGTAACAACGTGTTCTCACTGAACAAGCAGTACGGCGTGTATGTGGCCCCCGAGGGGCGCAAGACTCGTATCATCTATAACAACTTCTACAACAACCGCCTGCAGTTCAACGGCAACGCCGTGGTCAACAAGACCAACATATCCAAGGAACCGATGTACATCGCGGCGGGTCATCCGGAGTACAACTATTTCGTCAAGTCGGTTTCGCCCTGCAAGGGTGGCGGCGAGAATGGCACCGACATCGGCCTGATTACCGAGCAGATGGTGGTGGCAATGACGACCGACCGGGACGGTGACGGGATCCCCGATGACGTGGACCAGTGCCCGGATGTGCCGGAAGACCGGGACGGGTTCCAGGATGAGGACGGGTGCCCGGACTACGACAACGACCGTGACGGGGTGTATGACACGCAGGACGAGTGCCCGAACGACCCGGAGGATCGCGACGGCTACCAGGATATCGATGGTTGTCCGGATAACGACAACGACAAGGACGGTATCCCCGATGAGTCGGACAACTGTCCGAACAACCCGGAAACGGTCAACGGGTACAAGGACCAGGACGGGTGTCCGGACGAGAAGCCGGTGGAGATCAAGCAGACGTTCGTGCTGCACGGGGTGAATTTCAAGACGGCCAGCGCGGAGTTGCTCGAAGAGTCGTACTACGTGCTCGAGCAGGTGTTCAACAGTCTCGAGGCGTATCCAAACGTGCGTGTGGAGATTGCGGGGCACACCGATGCACAGGGCCAGGACGACTACAACATGACGTTGTCGTACTCGCGTGCCAAGTCGGTGGTGAACTACCTGGTGCTCAGGGGGATCGACCCGAACCGGATGGTGGCCCGTGGCTATGGTGAAACGCGTCCGGTGGCGTCGAACGATACTGCTGAAGGGCGTGCGAAGAACAGACGTGTGGAAATGGTACCGTTGAAGTAGCGGACACAGGGGCATCCTCACCCATTCTTACGATGGATTGTGTGACGATATGAAGAGAACAAAGCGAATACTTTGGTTGGTCGGGCTTACCCTTGGTATCGCGCTGGTGAGCGGACCCCGTCCGGCGCAGGCTGAAGGAACTGGTGGCTACGACGGTCCGTACCTGCAGGCCGATTTCATCCAGGAGCTGGCCGAGTGGTCTTCGTCGCTGATCAATCCGGCGTTGCTCTACCGGGTGAACCAGTACCATCTGAGCGGTGGGTTCTACCGCTGGGGGCTGGGTTCCGATGCGCTCGGGTTCCAGAACTTCTCGTTCCTGGTACCTATCAGGCGCAACCAGACCGCGGGACTGACCGTGCTGCTCGCCAACGGCGAGATCACGGCGGCTTCAGCGGACCCCGCCGCCGCGGGCTCGGGCGGGACCCTCTCGTTCATCGACATGTGGATGGTTGGCAGCTACGCGGTGCGGTTGCCGATGCTGCCGTGGTTGATGGTGGGCGGCAATATCAAGTACCGTCTCCAGCGTCAGTTCGACGAGGGAACCGAGATTAACGCAGTGCCGGGCATCGACCTCGGTGTGTATGTCAACCCGCTCGACCACTACCGCTTCGGCGATATCGGCCTGAGCCTGAACTTCCAGGATATCATACCGGCGCAGCTGACCTGGGAGGACACGACGGGTTCGGCGGAACAGGAAGCTGTGACGCGTCTGCGGTTCGGTCTTCGCTACGCGCTCTGGAACGACAAACTGGTTATGGATATTGAGGGTGTGGTGGACAACGTGTTCTCGGACCTGCTGGAGGCCATGGGAGTGCTCGACCTCCAGGGCCTGACGGGAGACCAGGTGGACGCGCTTGCCAAGGCGTTCCGGCTGAGCGGGCACATCCGCTACCAGTTCATCCCGCAGCTGTGGGTGAAGGTGGGCTGGAACAACAACCGTATCCCGTATGTCGGGCTCAACCTTAACCTCGTGTACCCGCTGCCCGAGATGATTAACTACGTGAGTGTCGACTGCAACGTGGGCTACGGGTTCATCGAGACACTGATTGAGGAAGGCGGGGGCACCGATGAGCGCGGCTTCACGCTGATGCTGAAGGGCAGCACCGATTTCGGGCCCACGCGCGAGCAGCGTGAATCGCGCCGCCTGTACGACCGGCTGATCCTCGAGCCGATGAATGCCTACGAGGAAGCGATGCGGCTGTACATGGAAGGCAAGTATTGGGAAGCCGGGTTCGCGTTCGGCAAGGTGATGGCGCTGTACCCGAACTTCCACCTGAACGACAAGGTCGCGTGGTACATGAGCGACTGCTACTACCGGTTGCACCTCAACTCGATTGCGCGTGAGTTGTGCAAGGAGTCGCTTGAGGAGTACACCACATCGGAGCAGCGGGCCCGTTACCTGTACGGTCTGGAGCGGCTCGACTACCGCGAGGGCAAGCCCGACGATGCCCTGAAGAACCATGCGTTCCTGGTGAACCTGTACCCTGAGAGCGATATCAGGCCGGAGGCGGACTACCTGGCGGCACAGATTCATTTCGAGCGCAGGAACTACAACGTGGCTGAGCAGCTGTTGCGTCGTATCAACCCGGGCACACCGGTGTACCTGTACGCGCAGTATACGCTGGCCGTGGTGAATATCGAAACCGAGCGGGTGCCGGCAGCGATCACCAGCCTGCAGAACATCGTGAACGACACCACGCTGGAGGCTTCGGAGCAGATGCTGCAGGACGCGGCCAACCTGAAGCTGGGGCACATCTATTTCGAGCAGGGCGACCAGTTGCGCCAGGCGGTGGAGCACTACCGCCGGGTGCCGGTGGGGTCGAGCTACGGCGACGAGGCCCTTCTGGCGACATCGTGGGCGTGGATCAAGGTGAACCAGCCCGACCAGTGCCGTCAGGACGCCGAGCGGTTGTTGCTGTCGTACCCGGAATCGCCGTTGGTGCCGGAGGCATACCTGGTGAAAGGGTACGCGCACATGCTGCTGAAGCAGTACCGTGACGCGGTGAGTTCGCTGGAGAAGTGCCTGCAGCTGGTGAAGGGCGATTTTGTGACGAAGGAAGAGCTCGAGAAGCGCAAGCGCACACTCGACCGGGTGAGCTCGGATTTCATTCCGACCGCCCAGGAGATCAAGAAGAACGCGATGCGCAAGCCGACCGATCGGTTGATGGAAGAGCGCTCGACCCTGAAGACGGAGTACGACAAGTACTACCGGCAGAACGAGGAGTACTTCCAGTACGTGCTGCTCGCCAAGTCGCACGGCCGCTTCTTCATGCGCAAGGACCAGATTATCGAGGACGCCGAGTACGCGCTGGCCAAAGCGACGAGCATGATGAAGACGGCGAAGACATACGAGGCGATTGGCGAGACCAAGAAGGAAACACAGAAGATCGACACCAAGATCGAGGAACTCAAGAAGGAACTTGAGAAACTCAATCAGTAGAATAACCGCACGCGTTGCGTAGCAACAGCCCAGTGTGAGGTGGAACGTGGCATATACGACGGGTAGGCAGAGTGGCAGGTTGACGATCGGGGTACTGGCTGCGCTGCTGCTGGTGCAGGGCGTGGCGGTGGTCCCGGTCCGTGCTGCGGACGAAGACAAGAAGAAGCAGGAGTTGCTTGACAAGATCCGCAAGCTGGAGGAGGAGAAGCGGAAGGCGACCCAGAAGATTATTGCCAAGGAAGAGGACGCGAAGCCGACCGGGCAGAGCCTGAAGGAGATCATAGGGCGGTACGAGAAGATTCTGGACGGCTGTGCGGAGAAGAAGAGCGAGCGGTGCGCCGATGTGATGGCGACCTTGGGGTCGCTGTACTACGACGAGTCGCGCGACAACTACATCCGCCGGCGGCAGGTCTACGAAAACCAGATGAACGAGTGGGAGAAGAAGCAGATCGGGCCGGAGCCGGTGAACCCGATTCCCGACTACTCCAAGCCACTCAAGATGTACCAGCGATTTGTCGATGAGTATGAGGAGCACCCGAAGCTCTACGAGGCATACTACCAGATAGGCAACATCAGCCTCGTGTTGGGTGACCTGGACCGAGCGCGTGAAGCGTTCGAGCAGTTGGTGCAGAAGTTCCCGACCTCGCGGCGTTCCTCGGCGGCCCATTTCCGGCTCGCCGACTTCGCGTTCCTCGAACACGACCTCACGAAGGCCCTGAAGCATATCGAGAAGATGAACCCGGCGGAGGTGACCCTCGAGGTGGTGGAGATGTCGCACTACCGGAAGGCGGAGATCTACTACAACATGGGCGATTTCGACCAGGCCGCCATGTTGTTTTTCCAGTATCGTGAGAAGTGCGAATCGGGTGCGTACCGCAAGTGCGATTTCCGTGACGAGTCGCTGGAGTACATGGCGATTTCGTTCTCGGACATGCCGGGCGGGGCGGAGAAGGCGATCAAGTTCTTCAAGAAAGTGGGCAGCCGTCCGTACGAGGACGACGTGCTGTACATGATTGGCATGAAGAACCGCACGCACGGGCAGTACGATGATGCCATTGCGGCGCTGCAGGTGGCGCTGAAGCGGTTCCCGTACTACAAGGATGCGCCGCTGGCCCAGCAGGCCCTGGTGGAGTGCTACCTTATCAAGAAGCAGTACGAGCAGTCCAACGAAGCGCGTGAGCGGCTGATCGATTTCTACAGCCCGGGCGGCGAGTGGTACCAGAAGAACCAGGGACAGAAAGCGGTTATCGAGCAGGCCGAGGCGAACGTCAAGCGTGCGCTGGCGTCGGTGGCTGTGTTCAACCACGCACGGGCGCAGAAGAGCAAGGACAAGTCGCTGTACGAGAAAGCGCTCAAGCGCTACCTGGAGTTCTTCCAGAAGTTCCCGGACGACAAGTGGCGTATCTACGAGCTGAAGTACAACGTGGCCGAGATATACAACACGTTGCACAAGTACGCGGAAGCGGCCCAGTACTACGACTTTGTCGCCAGTGAGGACCTGAGCACGTACCCCAAGATGACAATCGAGTTGGACACGCTGGGGCTTGACCAGGAAGAGATTGAGCGGATGAAGAAGGAGCGGGAGAAGCAGTTCGCGTCGATCTCGCAGGAAGACGCGGGGTACAATGCGATTGTGGCGCTGGACAACGCACGCAAGAAGGCGATTGCGAAGGCCGGCTTGAGCGAGGACAAGGCGTACGAGCTTCCCGAGACCAAGACGTTCCTGGCCTATATCCGCAAGTTTCAGCAGCGGTTCCCGCAGAGCAGCAACGCTGCCGACGTGCTGTACCTGGGCGCAAACGTGCACTACTCGGCGAAGGCCTACCAGGCGGCTATCGCGGAGTTCCAGCACATTGTCAACAACTACCCGACTTCGCCGCTGGCGGCCAAGTCGCTGCGCCTGCTGGCCAACTGCTACGCCAACACGGGCGACTACGACCTGGCACTGGCGAAGTACCGTGAGCTGCTCGCCCGCACCAAGTCCGACAGCCCCGAGGCGCAGGAGGTCGTAGACCTTGCCGCCGGTGCAATGTACAAGAAGGCCACGGGGATGAAGGATGACGGCAATTTCGTGGGCGCCGCGGACGCGTTCAAGGCAATCCAGATGTCGTTCCCCAAGAGCAAGGTTGCGGACCGGGGTTGGTTCGAGGCGGGAGACTGCTATGAGAAGGCGAATAACCTTGACCTTGCGGCCGCCACGTTTGAGCAGTTCACGCACCAGTTCCCGAAGTCGGAGTTGATCGAGCGGGCGTTCGTGCGGGCGGCGGAAGGGTACAAGAAGAACAACAAGCTGGATGCCGCGGCGAAGGTGTACATCGGTGGCGCGTCGGTGGTCACGAAGGCCGAGTACGCCATTCCGAGCCTTGCCGCGGCCGCGCAGTGCTATAGCGACCTGCAGAAATTCGACCAGGCGGGCAAGACATTCGAGCTGATCTACGAACGTTACGCCACCGACCCGAAAACGCCGCAGGCGTTGTACAACGCCGGTCTGCTGTTCGAGAAGGCGAACCTCTACCCGCAGGCGATCAACGTGTATGGAATCCTCTCGCAGCGGTTCCCCAACTCGGAGTTCTCGGGCGAAGCGTTCTACGCAATCGGGCTCTGCTACGAGAAGATGAAGAGCTGGGGGGAGATGGCCAAGACGTTCACCGAGTACGCGGCCAAGTTCCCCGACGACCGGTACAAGCAGGTGGAAGCTCTGGCGAAAGCGGCGGATGCGTACTATGATATGAAGAAATTCGCGGAGGCCGAGAAGAACTACACGCTTGTGACCGTGGTGCACAAGGAGTTCGCGCGCAAGGCGGACATGGATCTTGCGACCGTCGCGCGTGCGCACTACCGTCTGGGTGAGTTGCGGTTCGGCGAGTTCAGGGGTATCAGGCTCGAGGGCAGGAACGAGCAGGCGGTGCGGGCCGAGGTGCAGCGCAAGACGAAGGCGCTGGAGACGGCGGCGACCGCCTTTGCGAAGGCCATCGAGATTGGCGTGGAGGAGTGGACGGTCAGGGCTACGTACATGATTGGTGAGGGGTTCGTGGCTATGGCGGATGCGGTAGCGGAGCAGAAGCTGTTCGGCCGCAAGGACGAGCAGGTCGCCGCACAAATCAAGATCCTCACGACCTTGGAAAAGTACTATATCAAGGCCATGGAGTATTTCTACAAGAATATCGAATGGGCCTACGAACAGGGCGTGCGCGGAGAGTATGTTGACCGTTCGAAGGATCGGTTCATGGAGATGGCGTTCCTGAAGGGCGAGCTGCTCGAAAAGGTGGGTGTGCTGTTCAGGGACGCCCCGGTCCCGCCGGGACTGGACAAGGAGGATATCATCGCCTACAAGGAGCTTCTGGAGGAGAAGTACCTGGAAGCTCTGGACATGGCGTTGCCAAAGTACGAGGAAGTGGTTCGGGCGGCTGCGGAGGTCGGTATTGCCCAGAGCCCGTGGCTCGAGAAGGCCAAGCAGAAGATCCTCAGCATCAAGCCCGATTCCGAAGTGCTGACGCTGAAAATAGTGGAGCGTAAGACCCCGGATCGTGCGAAGACGGAGACGAAGACAGATGCGGGTACGACGGGACAGACGGGGGCAACGGGCAGCGTACAGAGTGCCGAGTATGACCGTAACATGCGCCGTATCAAGAACATAGCCGAGATGAATATCCCGCTGGACGACAAGATCAAGCAGATTGGGCGAATCGAGTTGGAGGCCAAACGCAACGCCACGCTGGAGGAGGAGAAGATACGGCGGCTCAAGAACGAGCTGGAAAAGGCTTCACGGAAGTAGCGGAGAGTGGTTCCGGGCTGGCGGGTACAGGACATATGTAACGTTCACGGATGGTCAAGCGTTCTTCCAGATGAAAGGAGTGGAGGATGCAGTTCATCAAATTCATCGTTGCGGGTTTCCAGGGAACGGGAAGCACCATGCAGTGGGGAATCCTGGTCTGCATGTTCGTTGGCTTTGCCCTGATAATCGAACGCGTCTGGTTTCTGTTTATCAAGTGCGGTATGGGAAGCTCGGGGTTCATGGGCGGGATCGGCAAGTACCTGAAGGCGGGTGACTACCCGAAGGCGCTTCAGTACGCGAAGAGCGTGAACTCTCCGTTGGCGCGGAGTGTGGCAGCAATCCTCGAGAACCGCGGCAAGGGCGTGAAAGCGATTCAGCGGGCGGTTGACGAGGTGTTCCTGACCGAGCAGCCGCGTGTGCAGCGCAACCTGTCGTTCATGGCGGTGGTGGCGAACGTGGCGACGCTGCTGGGGCTGACCGGTACGATCTACGGCCTGATGATGGCGTTTGACGCCATTGCGAACGTGCCGGCTGCTCAGCGTGCCGCGGCCCTGGCGAGCGGTATCTCGTTTGCGATGTCGACGACACTGTTCGGACTGATTACGGCCATTCCTATCATATTCATGCAGGGCCTGCTCAGCCGTCGCTCGGACAAGATCATCGAGGAGATGGATGAGAAGTCGGCGAAGTTCGTGAACTTGGTTGAGGAATAGTATCGGTCGTGCGGCGCACGCCGTACGAAAGGGGAAGAGGCGATGCCTAAGAGAGAGCATAGGAAGATCACGCTTGCTGACATGGACATCAAGCCATTCATGAACCTGATGGTGGTGCTCATCCCGTTGCTTCTGCTCTCGGCCGAGTTCGCCAAGATTGCGATCATCGATCTCAAGCTTCCGGAGAACCGCGGGTCGCAGACAGCGAGTGCCCAGACAACACCGCCGGACGAGGACAAGAGCAACAAGTTGCTCCTCACCGCGATCATCACCGACTCGGTGGTGACCTTGGGCGCGAAGGGTGGGTTCCTTCCGAGCATATTCTACCGCGAATACCACAAGTACATCGCGAAGGACGACCAGGTGGAATTCAAGGTGGAGTACAAGCCGGGGGAGCCGGTGAAGCATCCGAACACCGGGCGGGAGATGACGGTGCATGAGCGGTACGAGATCCTGCTGTATGCGACCGACGAGGACCGCAAGATCATCGACTGCCTCTACACCAAGTATGGCGAGATGGTGACAGATGCGGACGGCCGGGCGGTGACCAAGGTGAGTGTGGGAGACACGGTGTACGCGCTGAGCAACCCGCGCCGGGTCATTGTGGTCCGTGACCCTGCGGAGTTTACCTTGGCGTACTTGTCGGCGTACGATGAACTGAAGAACCGGCTGATGAAGGTGAAGGACCGGTTCAGGGAGTCGCAGCCGGAGGATTTCGACGACATCATTGTGGCGGCCGAGAACGAGGTCCTCTACGACAAGATCGTGCAGATCATGGATGCGGCACGATCGGCCGAATATCCGAACATCTCGATCGCGAAACTGAGGGGGTAGCATGGCCCGCAAAGTACGCAAGAAGGTCGGGGTAGCCCCCCTGCAGATCACATCGATGATGGACATGTTCACCATCATTCTGTGCTTCCTGCTGAAGAGCTACTCCTCCGAGGGTTCGCTGCTCACCAACGCTGACAATCTGGTGCTGCCGAACTCGATATCGAAGAAGAAGCCACAGGAGGTGAATCTCCAGGTGGCGGTGTCTCCCGACATGGTCCTGGTGGACAACAAGCCCGTGGTGCCCACCGAGGATATCAAGCGTATCTCGCAGGAGAACAACGACCAGAGCGCTCCGAAACTTGAGGAGACCCTCAGGAAGTACTACGCGCAGGAAGAAGAAATGGTGCGGCTGGGCGCGCTCAACAAGGTGGAGGGGAAGGTCGTGGTGCAGGTCGACAAGAACATCCCGTTCGACGTGCTGTACAAGATCATGTACACCTGCGGCAAAGTGGGCTACAATACCATGAACTTCGCAGTGATGGAAAGGGAGAATTAGGCGTGAAGTACAAAGTCCTGATTCAGAAATGCGACGATCCGGCCGAAGCGGCGCGCATTGCCCAGGCAGTCGCGCAGTGGTCGGGGAGTACCGCGGATGTCGTCAGCTCCGTCATCACCAAGAAGTCCATCTGTATCCGCCGTGAGGCGGAGGAGGCGGAGGCGCAGCGCCTGAAACAGCAGTTCGGGGCTGTGGGTGCGCACGTGGAGCTTGTGGCTATCCAGGCGGGTGCTGCCGATGACGAGGAGGAGGGAGACTCGTTCGGCCGTGAGCTTACCGACGGGGAGTTCACAGCGGCGCTGAAACAGCGCAACGACATCTTCATTGTCGACAAGGACGAAGCGAGTCGCAACCTCCAGGTGGCGAGTATCGTGATCGGCCTGATCCTCGGCTTCTTCATGAGCAAGATGACGTTTGAGGAGGTCCCGACCGACTTCTTCGAGAAACTCCCCGAGGAGCGCGTGGCGAAGCTGGTGACCGTGCCGGGCGAGCTCAAGAAGGAGAAGAAGGAAGAGAAAAAAGAAGAAATCAAGACCGAGAAGAAGAAGCTCAAGCCGGCCAAGGCTAAGGGCGCCGGCGGGCAGACGCGTGGCGGCGGTGACCCGCGCGCGCGTGTGACCCGCAAGGGTGTTCTCGGTATCATCTCCGGCCAGGTGAAGGGCCGCTCGGTGGCCTCCGCCGATATCTTCGGCAAAGGCGGGTTCGCTTCGGATATTGACGCGGTGCTGGCG
>CAZJJT010000059.1:0-14193 GCA_964546395.1 uncultured Fibrobacterota bacterium | reverse complement strand
CACCCGTCGAGCCGCACCAGCGTTTCGGCGTAGCGGATGTCGAGCACCAACACACTCCCGGGCAGCACCGCCGGTGCGATGAGGCATGCGTCCCGGTTGCGCGTTGCCGCCAGCGGGAAGCGCGGTTGCAGCACTCCCGGCTCACCGTCGACCGTGAGCGCGACACTCAGCAGCTCGACCCGCGGCGTGAGCGGGAACGTGAACGTCACTGCCCCCGTGTTCGCGCCGCCGAAGCGATAGCTCCGCCGCACCATCACCTCGGCCACGATCCCCAGTACATCGATGGTCACCTCGTGCGACTCGAGCACGAGCGTTCCGACCGTCACAGGATCCGCACATGCGGCGACACCGGCGACAAGCACGACACTCAACCACTGGCTGGTTCGTGTCATCGGGGCACCTCCCTTCGCCCTCAATGATACCGATGCCACGTGGACGGTCGGTGAACTCCAGGTGAAGTTGGCAGGGAATCGGCGAGGATCGCCGTGACACACGCGTTCCGGAGTACCTCAGTGAGTATTTTCACTGCCATGCCGAACAACCCGCGACGCGACCGTTCAGGACCCATTGTGCTCAACGCCCGGCCGTCCGGCACCACCCCCGCCGAGAGTGCCGCCGTCAGCGGCGGAACACACCTGCGGCTGTGGGTGTTCATCGCCGCGCTGATCCTGCTGCTTGGGCTCACGTTCGCGGCGGTGGGCGGACTGTGGTTCCTGAAACGGATGTACGCGACGCTGCCGACGTTTGAGCAGTTGCACGACATTGAACCGCCCCAGGTGTCACGTGTGCTCGCCGTCGACAGTTCGCTTATCCACGAGTTCAGTACCGAGCGCCGTTTCTGGGTACCCTACGAGCGTATCCCTCGGCAGCTTCCGCAGGCAGTGGTGTCCATCGAAGACCGGCGGTTCTTCAGTCACTGGGGGATCGATCTTCGCCGTATCCTCGGTGCGGTCGTGGCCAACGTGATCCGCCGCGGCATCGCCCAGGGCGCGTCCACAATCACCCAGCAGCTCGCGCGCAACCTGTACCTCACCTCGCGGCAGTCGCTGGTACGCAAGATCCGCGAGGCCCTCACCGCGGTGCAGCTCGAGTCGTACTACACCAAGGAAGAGATCCTCGAAAGCTATCTCAACCAGGTATACCTGGGTGCCGGGGTGTACGGCGTGCAGGCGGCCGCACAGAACTACTTCAGCAAGAACGTCGAGGACCTCGACCTGAACGAGTGCGCAGTCCTCGCCGGGCTCATCCAGCTTCCCGAACGCTACCGCCCCGACCGCGCCGAAAACACCCGGCGAATCACCGACCGCCGCAACACGGTGCTGCGCGCGATGCGGATCATGGGATACGTCGAACCCGCGATGGTCGACTCGCTCTGCGCCGCGCCGGTCCCCTCCAACCCGCTGGTGCGGCCCCCGGTGCGTGCACCGTACTTCATGGAGATGGTGCGACAGCAGGTGGCCGGGCAGTTCGGTGACGACGTGTTGTACAACGGCGGGTTGACAATCTACACAACCCTCGACCCGGTGGGCCAGGACTCACTCGAACGCGCGTCTGCGCGCCAGCTTGATACGCTCCAGCTCGGATGCAACCGGATATTCCTCGACAGCACCCATGCCCATGTCAAGCTGCGCATGCCACGTGACACGTTCCTCGCGCATTTCGATTCGCTGTACGAAGCGCGCCGCGGGGAGTACGACACGCTTGCCGACTCGGTGAAACTGCGCGTGGCGCAGGTTGCGGCCGTGGCGCTCGACGTGCGCACCGGGGGGATACTCGCACTCATCGGAGGGCGCGACTTCGCGGAGAGCAAGTTCAACCGCGCCGTGCAGGCCCGCCGTCAGCCCGGCTCCGCCGTCAAGCCGTTCGTCTACACCGCGGCAATCGAACAGGGGTTCACCCCCGCCACTGTCGTGCTCGACCAGCCGATCACACTCATGACCGACCGGGGTGAGTGGCGGCCCGAGAACTACGACCGTGAATTCTACGGGCCGGTCGCCCTTCGCTACGCCCTTGCCAAGTCGATCAACCTTGTGGCGATCCAGGTCCTGATGCAGGTGGGGGCACAGAAGGTGGTTGAGGTGGCGCGCCGCATGGGCCTTCGGCACGAGATGCAGCCCGTACCTGCACTCGCGATAGGCGCCTGCCAGGTAACCCCGATGGAGATGACGTCCGCGTACGCCATCTACCCCAACAGGGGCACGCGTGTCACCCCCTTCTGCATCGCCGCGATCCACGACCGCAACGGCCGTCTTCTCTGGGAACACACCCCGGAGAGCCAGGAAGTCCTCTCCCCGCAGGTCGCCTTCATCATGGTGGACATGCTCAAGGATGTCGTGAGCCGCGGCACGGGTGCGCGCATACCGGGGATGGGGTTCACGATCCCCGCGGGAGGCAAGACCGGCACGACCAATGACTACTCCGATGCGTGGTTCGTGGGGTTCACGCAGCACGTCGCCTGCGGTGTGTGGGTGGGAGTCGACGAGCGGCGCTCCCTCGGTCGGGTGACCGGCTCGGAAGGTGCCATACCGATCTGGGTGCCGGCCATGAAAGGGCTGCACCGCACGCGCAAGCTCACCCAGTTCGACATCCCCGACAGTATCGTGACACTCACGATCTGCCAGGAATCGCACAAGATCGCCAACCAGTACTGCACCGAGCTGCGCCAGGAGTGCTTCATCGCCGGCTCGTTCAGCGACACCTGCACCATCCACATGCCCGGCCAGCAGCACCGCGGCGAGAACCTGCACCAGATCTTCGGCGGCTCCACCACGCGCAAGCCTGAGCCGAAGGACACCAGCCGCGTTCGACGGCCGAGGATATTCTGAGGAACTACGATATCTGGTTGATGTAGAGCGGCTTGAACCCGATGTACTTCTTCTCGGTGTGGGTCAGAAATATCGCTTCGGTCGCGGTATTGCTCTGGATATTGATAATCAGCCGGTCGGCGTAGAGTCGCGACATGTGAAGGCCGCGGCCGCTGTCGTCGAGGATTCCCTCGGCGCTGGTGTGACGGTCGAGGCAATAGAGCACCTGCTCCTTGGTGAGACGGCCGCTGCGATCGAGCACCGAGACACCGAATTTCTCGGCGTCGCGCCCGAACACCACGGCAACTTCCTCCCCCGGCGAGAGTCTCACCCGCGAGTGCTTCTCGTACTTCTCCAGGCCGTCGTCGTCGGCAGGCGCATGGTACACCGCGTTGGTAATCAGCTCTTCGAGCAGGATCTGCACGTAGGGTTCCGGCCGGTAGAATGCACTCAGCCGCCCCATCACGTCCTCTTCCACCACCGGGATCTGGTCGGAATCGTCTATCACGTAGCGCGCTTCGATCGTGTGCTCCGGCAGCAGGTAGCGCTCGATGCCGAATATCTCGCCGGTCACGAGCCCTTTCACCACCGCGTTGAACTCGTCGAAATTGAAGGGTGTTGACTTGGGGATGATACTCGTGATCGCGTGCTCCTTGGCGATCCGGATGTAGTCATCGGTGTTGTAGGCGGTAATGAGTGCGGTGCGCGTGTTCGGGAACCGCTCCCGTATGATCTTCAGCAGATCGTAGCCCTTCATACCCGGCATGTTGATATCCGACACCACCAGATCGACCGGCTCACGCTCCAGGACCTCGAGCGCCTGGCCGGCGCTCTCCGCCGTGAACACCGTGTAGTGGTCCGACAGGTCGATCTCCAGCATGCCGCGGATGATCGCCTCGTCGTCGACAACCAGCACGCGCCCGAGTCTGTCACCGTGTCCGGTTGTATCTGCACTCACCCCTGGGTTGCCTCCCGGCCGCTGATACCTCCCCAATTCTGCCATCAATGGCCGGGAGCGTCAAGGATGCGCACGAGCTCTTCGGCTGAGTTACCACAGACCTCCGGCTCGTACATCATCTCGGCCCGCGCGGGGAGCCCGACGAACACGCCCGGAGTCTCGGCCCGCAGAAGGTAGCTGAACGTACGCTCCCCGTTGCCGAGGTAGTTGACAAACCAGACCATCCGGTCGTCGCGCGCTTCCTTGTGCGTGTACCCGTACCACCAGTACCGGCACCAGCGCGAGTACCAGTCCTCGGCCTTGTGCAGCACCTCCATGCCCGAGGGAAAGTAGTCCTCGAGGAGCAGGTACTCGTAGGGGCGCGTGTTGCGGACCTCGATGGAGACCTCGAGTTCGTCACCGCCCTTCAGCTCTCCCTCGAACGGCTCGCGCACCACCTCCCACTCCCCGTCCTGCCGCTGGCGGTACACCAGCCGCGTGTATGTGCGCTTCACCACTATGCCGTTGTCGGCAGCCGCTATCGGTTGTTCGTTGGTCGCGTAGCGAAGGTGCACCGACCAGTACAGCCGCCCCGTCCCCTTCATGCTGAACCGCAGGTCGTTGCGCCCGCCGATCAGCGAGTCCGGCAGTACGATCCGCCCCTTCCAGTTCCTCAGCGACGCCTTCGTGACCTGCACCGACACCAGGACCGTACCGTTAAGCTCGACTCTCGCCCGATAGTCCGGGTCGAACTCACCGCTCTGTGCCAGGTAGAACGAGAGTGCGTCTATCACGACGGCCGTGGTCTTGGTACACACCCAGTACCCGTCCCGCTTCACCCGTCCCAGCCAGCTCACCACCTTCGGTACCAGTTCGTGGTTCGGGCTGGCGCTCACCAGCGCCCGCAGCGCCCGTGCCGTGGTCTCTTCATCCTGGCGGTACCACGCGTATGCCGACCCCGAACCCCAGAACGCCCCGCCGCCGCTGACCGTTGCCTTGGATGCGAGCAGGTCGACCATCCGCGTCGCCTCGGCCCTCTTCTCCAGCGTCACCAGGCACTCCAGCAGCATCGCCATCTCGTACGCCGACAGGTTGCCGCGCTTGCCGTAGAGCGACATGACCGTCGACTCGGCCTCGTCGGCCGCACCCGCCGCACACACCGCGTGCGCCAGCAGCATCGTCTGGTGCTCCTTGCGCGATTTCATCTGCGATACGGCGGACCGCACCCCCTCTGTCAGCATCGCCTGCGCCACCGCCTTGTCCTTGGGGTCGATATCGGAGTGGAGCGCGTACGCCAGGCCGTACACCACGAGTGCGGTCATGCGCGGGTCGGTGTTGTCCTGCTCCCACCACCCCCATCCGCCGTCACCGTGCTGGAACTTCTTCAGCCGCTCCAGCCCCTTGTGCGTGTACTCCGGTATCATCTTCGTCAGGCTGTCGTTGCGTATGCCGAGCCGCGTGAGCACACCGGCCACGTACAGGTTGGGAAGGAACCGGCTCATGGTCTGCTCCACGCAGCCGTAGGGATAGCCGGTCAGGTACTCCAGACTCTCGAACATGCTGTACGCGAGCGTGGGTGCGTACTCGATCGTCAGCGTGCGCGAGCCGATGGCGGCCTGCTCGGGGGAAGGGAGCTTCGCGGTCACTTCCGCGTCATTCTCGGTCAGCACGCCCGCATCGCTGATCGCCTTGGGGATACCCCGCACGCGGACAGGATACGTGCGCGTCTCGGCGTCACTGCCCGCCGTGGTGACCACCGTCGTGGCGAAACTGACGGTCCCCCCGGCACGAGCCACCACCGGCCAGTCGACCCGTTCGGTCCCGTTGGGCTCGACGGCAACTGTCTGCACGTTCTTGCCGCGCAGCACGACGCACTCCGCACCCCTGCGTATCTCCAGGGACACCTTGGCGTTGACCGGTTTCTCCGAGTAGTTGTGCACGACCGTAGCCACCAGCGCGCTGTCGTCCACCACGAAGCCGCGCGGCGCCTCGAGCTTCGCCATGATATCCTGGCGGGTGATCAGGCTGTCGCGAAACTCCACCAGGCGCGTCGCCCCGTCGGAACCCACCAGCACCAGCCGCCACTTCGTGAGGTCGTCGGGCACCACAAACGAAACCCGGCCGGTACCGTTCGCGCCGACGGCGAGCGAAGGGTTCCAGTATCCCAGATCCCTGAACTCCTTGCGCTCCCGCGGGGGTTCCCCTCCGGCTTCAGCGTCGTCGGCCTTGTCCATCTCTGCGCCGCTCGCGACCTCGTCAGCCGTCGACTGCGCCGCTTCCTTCTTCATGCGCGCGCCCCCTCCCGCCATCGACCGCGCCGGCGCCGACTTCGCCATGTCCCTCGACTCCGCTTCCATGGGCGGTGATGCGGGTTGCGCAAGCGCCTGGGCCACGCCTTCGAGCGCACCCAGGAACCGCGGGTCGAACCGGTTGTAGGCCGTGCTCACCCAGTTGCCGTACCAGGGCGGCATGATACCCAGGACCCCCTTCGGGCGGTCCTGGTTGTAGTACCAGTAGTAGTCGTAATCGTAGCCGTACACGTTGGCTTTCTCCAGCGCCTTCGCCACGTCGAATATCGCCTCGTCCACAAGTGCCACCGACACGCACGCACGCGTGGGTCTTCCCGCCCGGTCGGTCACCGCGATGGTGCCCGTGAACGTGTCGCCCGGCTTGAGCGTGCGCGCACCCGTCAGTTTCACCCGCAGCAGCATGGCACTGTCGATCACCGTGAACGCATGCGACGAGTACGCCATCTGGGCCGCGGCCGAAAACGCCACGTGGAGCTGCACGTTGGCGCCAAGCCCGGCGGTTATCGGCAGGTCATACGCCAGCGCGTGGTCCTCCAGCACGCGCACTCGCCACTCGTTGAGGCGCTGACCTTCAACCGTGCACAACGCCCGGGTCTTGTCCGCACCGGTCTTCACCGAGATATGCGCCGTATCACCCACGCTGTACTGCTTCTTGTCGGCGCTGATCTCGATACGTTCCCAGTTCCAGTCCCATGTGCGCTTCTTGACTGCATGCACCGAGCACTCGACATAGGCCACCTTGCCCTGGCGGTCCTTTGCCGAAGCCTCGAACGTGTACGTACCGGCCTCCGTGACCGCCAGCTCCGCGTGCACCCTCCCGGTCCCGGGAATGGCCAATTGCTCTTCCGACAGCACCCCCTTGTCCTTCTTCACCCGCAGCGACACGTTCCCGCTCAGCGCGTTGCCGGCCATATCCACCGCCACGATCTCGATACGCGCGGTCTCACTCACCTCGTACTCGTACTTGTCCGGCAGTATCGCCAGGTACGCGTCGTGCCTGACCACCTGCACCTTCGCCTCTTCACGCACCTCCCGACGGCTCTGGTCGGTGGCGATCACTTCGGCAATGACATAGCCGTACGGCGTCGCCGATTCCGCTCCCGCTTTCCACGTGAGCGTAAGCTCCCCCGTCTTGTTCAGTTTGAGTTCCTCCTGCCGCACAAATTGCCGCGTACCCGTGGGGTAAAACACGCAGCGCTCCTCGCCCCAGGTGCTGAAATAGTGGCCCATGGTCTGACGGTGCCATCGGACCGTGACAGGCACACCCGCCAGTGCTCCGCCGAAATAGTACTCCCCCTTCACTTTCACCACGACCTCTTCGCCCGCCAGGTACGTTTCCTTGTCCGGCTTGACCGTGATGAGGAACTCCGGTTTCTTGTACGAGTCGACCAGGAACGATGCCTGGTGGTAGCCGCGCGGGCTGTGGCTGGGGTTCTTCGAGTCGGGACGGTTGCGGACCCCGTGGTACTGGATCTGGTAGCGGCCCTGCTTGCCGGACTCCTCGATATCGATCGAATCGCCGAAGTGACCCCATTGGTCGACCGCGAGCGTATCACGCCAGACCTGGGAGCCCTGGGGGTCGGCGATAGACAATTCGACCGAGTCGACTTCCGCAGGCGCAATACGCTGCGCGTCCACCACCAGTTTCAGCATGCCGCGGACATGCACGCGGTTGCCCGGCCGGTACACGGGCCGGTCGGTGTACAGGTAGTACTCCATGGTGGTGTCGTGATGCACATACGGGATACTGTTGTTCATGAACGCCAACTGCCCGTCCTTCTCCAGGATCACCTTCAATGCGGCAGATGAGGTTGTCGTGCCGAACAGGTGCTTGAGGTACAGCGTGCCCTGCTGGTCGGTCCTGTCGGTGTAGACTTCGCCCCGCTCGTCGACGAAGTGCACGGTGTACGGGGGTGCGAGCGTGTCCTTGAACGAAGAGCCGAACACCAGCACCGTCCGGGCATCCGCTTTCACCACGCAGTCGAGCCAGCTCACCTGGATGTACAGCTGCAGGAACTGCTCATCGGTTGACACCACGACCCGGTACACCCCCGGGTCTTTCACCCTCCGCTTGTACACGTCCTCGTAGTTTCTGAACGTCGCGGTGTCGCTCATCACGGGCACGAAACCGGCCGGCCTGAGCTTCTCGTCCAGTTTCAGCAGCGCCATCTCGACCGTCACCTTCTGCGGCCGGCGCCGTCCCTCGTCGTAGTAGTAGTGATACCCGTGCACCCGAAGCTCTTCACCCGGCCGAATCTGGTTGTTCTCGACGTAGAAGTAGCGACGGCGGCGGTCCTCGACCTGGAAGCTGTTAATATGGTTCGCGAAGAGCATGCGCACGGCTTCATCCTTCTCCGCCCGTGCCAGCTTCACCCACGCGCGGACAACCGGCCGGTGCTCGGCAACGACGTTCCTGCCGCTGCTGAACGCCCTGCAGTCGTCGAACTCATCGAACAGCACCGCCGTCTCGCCCTTCTCCCGCGCACGCGGCAGTTCTGCGCGGAACCGCTTGAACGCCTCGGCCACGGTGGAATCTTCCGCAAACGCTTCCTCAAGTTCCTCCCGGTAGCTCCTCGCGGGTGTGCTCACTGCAGCCACCTTCGGTCTTGCGCCGCTCGGCCCTGCCTGCTTCTTCCCTTCAGCAGCGGGCGGCTTGAGCGGCAGTGTTGCCGAAGGCTGTTGCGTCCCCGTGGTGAGCTTCCGGGCGTTGCAGACCGCAAGCACGACAGCGCAAGCGACAAGCGCAAGTACGGTGAAGCGTTTCATGATACTGCTCTCCCTGTTGGGCGTTGCTGACAGGATGTGCGCTCGGATGATGCGGGACCTGTCTCGGAGTATACAATGCCACGAACCGGCCCGAAAGACGTTTGACAACGCAGGAGTGCGTGTGTTCCAGCGTACGCCGCGGAACCGGCGAGAGGTACGCTGCCCGGCCTGGAGTACCTTCGCGAAGGCCCGTGCGATGACCATGTGCCCCGTGGAGTTGGGGTGTACGCGGTCCCCCAGCGCGCCTTGAGATCGCGCACCGTGTTGCCGCTCTCGCCCATGTTGGTGAGCCGGATATGCCGCTCGGGGTGCGCGGCGAGTATCGTGCTCTTGAGCATGTTGACATAGCCGCTGCCGTACGGGTCGAACAACCCTTCGCCGTCGGGCCGCGCGCGGCCCGCGTCGGTAATCGAATCGCCGATGAGTACGAAACGGGAATGTGGGGCGATGAGCATGCGGGTCCTCCGTGGTCTGAGGCGCGGAAGATGCCATCGTGGATGGTGTCTGGGCGTGTGCCGCAGGCGCCGCCAGCAATACGTTGGCGGCGCTGTATCGGGAAGCATCCTCCGACGTGGCTGTTCACGATATCGCAGTGCAGCGCAATTGAGTAGTTTTGGCTCATGGCTGCTGCGCTCTCGCTTCCCCAGTCATCACGCCTCTGGCGAGACATCGCCGAGTTGGTGCTGTCCGACGCGGCCCTGCTCGTGTTCTTCGTGGTCACCTGGATCAGCCCGTTTGCGATCGAACCGCGTGCACCGTACGCCTGCATGGCGATCATGATGATGGAGTTCATATCGATACACTCCACCGGTTTCCTCGTGGTGTTCAGCGGCACCCGGGTCGTGTGGCTGACCGTGCTGATCTACGTTCCGTTCGTGCTTGCTGCGGCGTTCTTCTCGAAGGCGGTGTGGCCGCTGGTGATGTTCGCGTGGCACGTGTACGGGACAGTGTCGGCGTTCAGGGGAAACGACCCCTCGCGCAAACGTGAAGCCATCGTGCGCTGGGTGATATGCTTCGTGCTGTTCATGCTGTGCGTCGGTCTGGCAATGATCCCCTGGCCGGCGCTGGGGTGGGGCGAAGCCACCACACCGGATCTTGCGTGGTCAAGCGATAGCGGCGAGACCGCCTACCACATCACCCCGGCCTGGGGGACGCTGTACTTCCTCGCCCTGACTGTGGTTGATGCGCTCATTCTGAAGAAGAGGTATTCGGGGAGTGCCGAGGCAATGGAGGAGGACACGTGACATCCCGCCTTGCCCTACTCGGTCTGCTCATGTCGTCTGCGGTGTGCCTCGCGCAGTGCCCCTGCGACTCGTACACGACATTCGGACTCGACCCGGAGGCCATTCCCTTCCTCGAGGGTACCAAGCTCAGCACCTACCTCGGCCTGCTCGGCCGGTGCCACGAGTGTCGGGAAGACATGGGAATCCGCGTGAACTACTGCGCCGAGCCGGTGTACTGGAAGCTGGCCGTCATACCGCCCGAATCGCGGAGCCCGGCGCAGGAAGCGGTGGTTGTCTACTACGAGAACCGCTGCTTCGAGGTGCTGGCGGACCACGACCTGGCGGTCGAACGGGCAGGCGCCGACCCATCGCGAGCACTGGGCCTTCCCCGCCTCGCCTACCGCCCCCCCATGCGCAGTCATGCATTCGTCGCCGCAGGCATCCCGCTCCTCGTGGCGGGCGTCGCGAACACCCCCTACAGCGTGGCCAACCTCATCGAAGCGTTCAGCGAGGATGAGTACTCGGGTGACCTGGATTTCACACAGGTCGGCGACGAGCTCGGGGCACTCATCTACCTTCTGGTCTCGGTCGTTGCGGATGTCGCGGGGACATTTCTCACCACGTTCGGTGTGCGCAAGAACATGTCGAACCGTGACTCTGAGTTCGAGTACCGTCAGATGATGCACCACATGGAGCTTTCGATATCGCCGGAGGGCGAGGCGCGCCTGGGCCTGCATATCCCGCTGGGCACCCGGCGTTAGCTGCCGCCGCTCGCGGCGGCGCGCTGCTTCTCGAGCAGCATCTCGATGTCCTTCTGCGGCAAGCCGCTCGCCCAGCCGGGAGTCAGCGGCAAGTGCGTACGCAGGTACTCGCGGTTGTCAGGGTCGCTCTTCCCGACACCACCGAATGTCAGCACCTGCATCGGGCAGCTCGTGATGCACGCGCTGCACCGCACGCACTCCACGTCGTTCATCGGGATGCCCTTGTTGGCGTAGCCCATCACGTCGATCCCCATGTGACACACTTTCGTGCATATCCCGCACGAGATGCACCGCTTCTTGTTCGACATGATCCGGTACGGCGAGAACCGCGTGTAGACATGCATCAGTGCCGCGAGCGGACAGAGCGCGCGGCACCACACACGACCGCCCCAGAGAAAGTACAGGCCGACGCCAAGCACGCCGGAACAGAGGATATCCACGAACACGTCGTACACGTGCCGCGCCTGGGCCGAGAACGGGTTCCCCTCGCTGCCCGACAGCAGGGCCAGCAGTGTCACCGCGGCCGCGAGCCACAACACCACCTGCCCGGCATTGTCACTTCGCTTGGCTGCCGGACCATGCAGCGCGCGTGAGCGGTACTCGTTGCCAAGGGTCTCGGCCAGTGCGCCGCAGCTGCAGATCCATCCGCAGTAGGCACCCTTGCCCCAGCGGTAGTTGAGCCAGGGGATAACCACAAACGTCTGCACGCATCCCACCACCAGCCAGAACGCGGTGGGCGCGCCGGTGGCAAGGTTGTGGATGAACAGCGGCCACGCGAGGATGAACCCGTAGGCCCGCCAGTACGACTGGCCTGGGAACACGGTGTCCATGACCCACCCGTCGAGCAGCCCGGCCTTGCCCAGCACCGGTAACACGAATAGCGGCAGGATACAGAGCGGCACCACCTGCACGGCTATCAGCGTCCACGTCTGCCGTCGCACGTAGCCCGTGGGTGTCACGTGCATGCGGCGGAGTCCGAACAGGATGACGGTCACCGAGTACAGCACCGTGTACCACTCACCCATATCGCCGAACACGGGCCGCGCGCCGGCAAGCTTGTAGGCGACGTAGAGGAATGCGACGAGTGCCGCAGCGCACGTGTAGTACAGGTGCTTGAGCGTGTTCCACGATGAGCTGAAATAGCGCGAGCGGTTGCTGAGCGCGTGTCCCAGCGCCACCGCGCCGCACACCCCGAGGCCGATCAGCCCCGCCCATGCCGCCATCCCCTTGACCGCTTCCTGCCACACCATCCCGAGCAGTGTTCCCGGAAGCGCGACAAACCCCGCGAGGCCGTTCACCGACGTGTCCGGCGCCTTCTTGCCGAAGTACAGCACCAGCGCCCACGACAGCGTTGCCGCAAGCTTGACCCAGTCCATCGCCCGCCGCTCGCCCTGCATGCGGATCCCCGAGCGCCGAAAAAGCTCCACGGGAATCTCGGTGCCGATCAGCACCAGCACCGTGTCTGCGGCAACAACCCGTTCGCCCTCGCCTGTCTCAAGGACCGCGTCGGTCGCGCGGACCTCTTTCACCGTCGACCCGAACAGCGTCGCCACACCTCCCGCGGCCACCTGTTCCTCGAGCGCCCGCACGTTCTGCGCCTTGGGCCGCGACAGTGATTCCCTGCGGTACGAGAGTGTCACGCGGTTGCCCGCCTTCGCCAGCGCCACGGCCGCCTCCACAGCACTGTCCCCGCCGCCCACCACCAGGATATCTCTGCCGTGGAACTCCCCCGGGTCGATGAGGCGGGTGTAGACGTGCGGCGACTGCTCCCCCGCCGCCCCCAGTTGCCGCGCATTGCCGGTCTTGCCAATTGCCACCACCACGCGCAGGGCCTTGCGCGTCGCGCGGTCAGTTTCCACCTCGAACACACCGCCCCTCTTCGTGATCCGCCGCACCGTCTCGCCTTCCACCACCGGCAGGTCCCTACCGGCAACGGCTTCGCGCAGCTGCTCGAGCAGCGTCTCCTTGGTGCCGTCGGCAAACGTCAACTCCGAACGGAAGGGCCGGTCCTCAGGGGTGACGAGTATCGGCTTGCCGGCGGGGAAATTGGCGATGGTGTTGAACACCCGTGACGACTCAATCACAACGTGGCGCCAATGAAGAGTCTGCGCACGCATGCTTGCCGCCACACCCGCGGGGCCGGCGCCCACGATCAGCAGGTCGAGCGTGTCGGCGGCGCTGTTGGCATCACGCTGCCTGCGATACGCGTCATCGGCCGCGAGCCGTTCGACAAGCTCCGCGCCCGAGTCTGCCGCGAGTTTGACAAGCGGGATCCCGGTGAGATCGCCCGCGCAGTACAGCCCCGCCACCGAGGTGTCGAACCGGTCGGTGAGTTCGGGGAACCGATCGACGTCGCCCGTGGGATTGTCCCTCTGGAGCCACCGCAAGTACATGCCGCGGAATATACGGCCGCGGGACCGGCACGCGGTGCGCTACGCCAACTGCGCGCTCACCTCGTCGATCATCGCGAGCATGTTCTCGAGCGGTACGTCGCCTTCCACCGCGTGTGCCGGCGAGAAGATATAGCCGCCTTCCGCCCCGAGCGCCAGCAAGCGGCGCGTCTCGTCGCGCACCTGCTCGGGGGTGCCGTACGGGAGTGTGCGCTGAGTGGAAAGCCCGCCGTGGAACGCGAGTCGCCCTCGGTAGCGAGGCAGCAGCTCCCACACATCCATCACTTCAGGCTGGAACGGGTTGAAGCAGTTGAGCCCGATCCCGCACAGCTCGTCGAACAGTTCGTCCACCTTCCCGCACGAGTGGATCATCACCTGTTTGCCCGCGTCGTGTGCCGCGCCGTACATGCGCTTCAGCACCGGGTAGACGAACTCCATCCACATGTCGCGGCCCATCTGCAGGCCCCGCTGCGTGCCCCAGTCGTCACCGAAGTACACCGCGTCAAAGTCGTAGCGGAGCGCATGCTGAATCGCCGCGACGTTCCAGTCGCCGATACGCTCGAACAGCTCGTGAGCGAACCCCGGGTTCATGCACAGGTCCATCATCAGGTTCTCCATGCCGCGCAGGGTCCACGCGCGTTCCCAGAGCGAGAAGCCGATGCTGCACACGCGATACCGGTCCAGCGCCACCTCGCCAGCCCACTGCAACCCCCGGAACGCATCCCCCCCCAGCCGGGGGAACTCGTAGTTTTCCAGCGAGGGTTCCGCCAGTACCACTCCCTTCACGATACCGATGTCCTTGTCAACGCTGCGGTCCCACACCACCCCGAACGGGTCGCGGCTGCAGCTGTCGTCGAGTTGGGTCCAGGGTAAGCCAGGCCCCCCGGAAAACACATGGTCCTGCAGCACTCCCTCGAGCGCGTCTTCCCCGAAGTGGCCGACCAGCTTCTCCCGTGCTTCCTGCGTGAAGCCCACCGACCACGGTATGTACGGCGGCGTACCA
>CAZJJT010000058.1:1844-14213 GCA_964546395.1 uncultured Fibrobacterota bacterium | reverse complement strand
CCTCGGCGAAAGGGTAGCAATGGTTGAGCCGATTCAGTATCTCGCGTGTGTCCTTGCTGGCACACAGGTCCACTATCAGGAAATGCAGATCGCGCGGGACCGGCACCTCGTCGACGTCAATGTGGTCCCCGTCAAATGTCATCATGATCGGCCGGTTGCCGTAGGCACAGCCCTGATCGAGGCGGCCGCAGCGCGAGGGCGTCGTGATCTCGCCGGTGTAGGCGAGTTCCATTTCGCCCCGGACAGTCATCTTCAGGTCGTAGACCCGATTGAATGCGCGTGCCACGAGCACGCACACGGCAGCACTCGACGACAGCCCCTTCTTGACAGGCAGATCGGTCCGCGTGTTGCTGATCTCGAGCCCCTGCACGCGGTAGTGGGTCAGCACCTGGTAGGCGACGCCGGCGGCGTAGCTGAAGAATCCGCCCTTCTGGGCTTCGGCAAGCAGCACCTCGCGCTTCATCGGCACTTCGTACGGCCCCTGCCGCGTGCCGTCGTCCAAGGCTGCCGTGAACACGAACTTCGAGGGGTGCGGTGTGACCGTGGCGTACAGCCCCTGGTTGGTGCCGGTGATCAGGGCAAGGCCCGGCTCAATTGCCGCATTGATCCGGCGGTACCCGCCGGCCCAGTCGCTGTGCTCGCCAAACAGGCAGATTCGGCCGGGAACGAAGAGTTCCATGGAGGGCTGACTCCCGGGTAAGGGGTGGGTCGATGACAACGGCAAGATACACCACCTCAACGACCCGACAACCGCAGCGTCCAGTCTAGAAGGTGACCGTCAACCCCCCCTGTGGCAGGATGCCGCGGCCCTTGTAGTTCGTGACCTCCCGCTCGGGGTACTTGTCGCCGAACGACAGGTAGTCGGCCACGATGTCGCGGTTGTCGAACAGGTTCTCCACTTCGAGGTACAGCGATACCGCCGTGCGCCTGAAGTACAGCGTGAGGTCGTAACGGAGCGACAGGACAAACCGGAAATCGCGACGCTTGCTGTTCCAGCCGTCGCTGATGTCGTAGTACGTGTCCCACAGCGCAGTGCTCGCCGCCACATCAACCGGAGTGTACGGCATCCCCTCCGTGAAATCCATGCGGCAGGCGATGCGGTGTGAGCGGTGGAACTGGCTGCCGATCACGAGTGTGGCGGCGTTGCGCAGGTTGTAATCGTCGTCGTACCACTTCCCGTTCTCGTAGCGCCGCTCGGCGCTGAACAGCGAGTAGGCAACCTGGTAGTAGAGCCAGTCGTGCGTGCGCTTCTGCAGGAACAGTTCGAGGCCGTATACACGCTTCACTCCGTACGTGCTCCGGCCGGTGACAACCGACCTCTGGCCCGCGCCGGCGAAGCTGCTGTCGGCTGTGATACTGTACAGGGGTTCGCGGTCGTAGTACTTGCAGTATCCCTCTGCACTCATGTACACCGCATCGCAGAGCCTGTTGCTGTACCCGAGTACCACCTGGGTGTTGCGTTGCAGGTCGCGACGCAGGAACTCCGTGTTCCACTCGGTCAGGCTGGTCACATACGCGGGAAACTGGTGGTACGTGCCGCCACTCAGCGACACCTCGCCCCCCCGACCCAGGCTCAGTGAGGCCGAACCACGCGGTGAGGGCCCATGTTTGCGGTTCAGCGTGTAGTAGTCGTCGCGGATCCCCGCCTGGAGCTTCACCCGTCCCAGATCCATCGTGTAGCTCGCATGACCGCCGATCCGGTAGCCCGTCATCGAGGTGTCCACGTCGTCACCGTCACCGGTCGTGGTGACGTACATCAGGTCGCGTACCCCCGTGGAGTCGAGCAGGTAGTGCCAGGAACTGTCGCCGGCCGTGTCGGCAAAGAAGTGGTACGTGTCCTCGCCGACGATGTCCCTCTGGTCGCGTCCACTGAACACTGCCCCGAGCGACAGGACGTCGTTGTCGCGCAGGAACACGCTCACGTCGTCTCTTACCGTGCCTTCCAGGTGGTCGCTGGTCCAGCGCCACGTGTTGATGGTGTCCTGCAGCCACGCGTTTTCGATGAACCTGTTGTACGTGCCGGAGACGAGCAGCCGGTTGGCAGCCCTGGCGCCGGTCCAGTCCCACGAAAGTCCGTTCAGCACGTGCCAGCCCTCATCCCACACCTCCTCCTGTGCGGCGGCGTTCCCGTCTTCACCCGCGATGTGGATCTCCTCATGTCCCACTATCGAGTTGAGTGCCAGTTTGTGCACTCCCGAGGGTTTCCAGACCACTTTCAGGTGACCGTTCTGGTACTTGGGCAGTCCCCCGACGCCGACGAGGGGCTCAATGATATCGAGGAAACTGAGGCGGGCGTTGAGCAGGTACGATACCTTGTCGCGCACAACAGGGCCTTCGAGCAGCAGCCCCGCGCCTGCAATCCCGAGATCAATCTGCCAGGTCCGGTCGGCCATCGACCCCTCGCGCAGGTGGATGTCGGTTACGGATGACAGCCGGCAGGGGAGATACGCCGGCATGCCGCCGGCGTAGAAATCCATGCTGCTGATGAAGTCGGGGTGGAGGAACCCGAGCGCGCCGCTGGCGTTGTGCTCGGTGCCCCAGTGGCTGATGTTGCGTGTCTCGATCCCGTCGATGACAAACAGGTTCTCGTTGTCCTCGCCACCCCGCACAAGGAATGTATTCCAGCCGTCCGCCGATGCCGCAACCGCGGAGGGGAGTGTCTGGACGATACGGTTCGGGTCCTGGATGGCTCCCGGCGCCCTGAGCACGTCGTCGCGTGACAACCGGACCACCGAGTTGCTTTGTTCGGTACGCTTCTCGGCCACGCCCAGCGCCCGTACGGTCATCTTCGGCAACTCCATCACCTGGTCGTTCCTGCGTACCGCCAGCGTCATTTCGCGGTTGACCCCGGGTTTGATGAACACCGTCGTGAACATCTCGGGGTGGTACCCATCGACACGTACCTCCAGGTCGATGTAGCCAATGGGGATTGCCCCGAAACGGTAGCGGCCGGTGCTGTCGGTGATGACCGATGTGCCGTGTGTGAGGTCACGCACCTGCGCGTCGCTCACCGGTATCCGGGTCCGAAGGTCCACCACGTGTCCGGCAAGCAACCCGCTCCTGACCGGTTTCGTATCCTGTGCCCACGTCGCGAGCACCGACACCGCCAGCGCAAGTGATGCGATCGGGTTGTGCATGTGCGTACAACTGCGCTTCCGACCCATTCATCCCCTCCTGTCTTCGACGTGCAGTACCACAAGAGACAACACCCCCCCTTGGCGACCGGCGGTCCTCGAGTCGCCCGTACCGCTGACACTCTGGGAAAGGCGCTAGAAATCGATTCCGGCAAAAACTCCTGGCCAGAACTCGGAACGCGTGTGCCGCCCGAACGACACACTGCCAAACAGCCCCTGCCGCAGCAGGCCGTCGGGGTCTCCGTGGTTGTGCTGGAGATTGGCCGACACGCCCACAAACGGGGCAAGGTGGTCGAACACCCTGAAGCCGAGACTGGCGCGAACACGGGTGAGCTGGTTGGGAGCGTTGCGTACCAGTCCGCTCATCGTGCTTACCAGATGTGCGCTGGCGTCGCTGCTCACCAGGAACCGGCCGACGGGTACGCTAGCACCCCAGCCCACGCCGACAGTCATGGCACGCGAACGGTCGTCATGGCCCTGGAGTTCGCCTCCCGCCGAAAGGAGCCCGTAGAAGTTGCGATTGCCGGTGCGAAGCGTCATGGTGAGAAGCCCGGCTTCGTCATAGGAGATACCCGGGTGGACTTCGCCATCCCTGCGCACGACGTTCAGGATGCCGAACAGGAACCCGTGGGACTCCTCGGCAACGTTCACCAGAAGGGCCATCTGTGCACCCTGGGCCGCCCGTGCCCGGTTGGCGACGAGCGAGAGCTGGACCCCCGACACGTCGCGCGCCGCGTTGGCGACACAGGCGATCTGTGCACCGTCAACGTCACGGGCCACGTTGACTACGTTGGTCAACTGTATGCCTTTGACATCGCCGGCCGACACGTTCGCCACGTTCGAGATCTGTGCACCGTACACGCCACGCGAGTAGTTTGCCACGTTGGCGGCCTGGATCCCCGACAGGTGCCCATGGTTGGCGTTGGCCACGTTGGTGAGTTGCCCGCCAACCACACCGCGCGCCACGTTCACGACATTCGACATCTGCACACCCAGAATGTTGTTCGAACACACGTTGGCTACGTTGGCGGCCTGAATCCCCCGAAGGCTGGCGGCGTAGTTGGCAACGTTGCTGAACTGCGCACCCGTCATGCTGCCGCCCACCAGGTTGTAGATGTGCGAGCCCTGGATGCCACGCGAATCCGCCTGGGCCGAGTTGCCGATCAGCGAGAACTGCCCGCCGTGGACCGGACCGCCGCAGAAGTTCCCGATAAGGCTTGCTTGTACACCCCACACATAGTCATCGGCCCACTGGCCTATGAGGCCGATACCGATGCCGTGGATGACTGCGTACCGGCCCATGATGAAGTTGAGCGATACGTTGTGCATGTCGTTTGAACCCCTGGTCCCATCGGGCAGCGTGCGCGTTCGCGGCACGATGTCGAACGAGAAGATCGTCGTGTCGTAGCGCGCGCCCGGCCGTCCGGTGGGAGGGCCGTAGAATGCGGACTGGCTCGGACGGGGGCCGGGGCCCCACAGCGAGTCGCGCTGCACCGCGCCGTCATGCTCGCCCTCGATACTGTCCTCCTGCCATTCCCGTTCGCGCTCGACCCGCTCCTCCTCATCCTCGACCGCCCGCTCAATCCGATCCTCTTCGGCTTCGGCCATGGCCTCGCAGTGGTTCGCGAGCGCGTCAAGGTCACGCGGCGACAGCCGCCTTCCCCCCCGGCTGACAGTCGCCTCTGTTGTCACCGCCTTCATGCGCCGGTCGTCCAGCGCGGTGAACTCGCCCTGTTTCAGATGCACGGTGGTGGCGAGCCGTGACGCCGGCCGCTCCAGTGTCACCGTGTAGGTCCCGGGCTGGAGGCCGAGTTCCATGGGCTTGCCGGCGCGTTTGCGGATCTCCACCAGCAGGTCTCCCTCTGCGTCGCGCACGAACAGGTTCCCCTCGATCGCTGCGTCGAGTTTCAGGCCGGCCGAGCTTGCCCGGAGGTCGGTGAAGACGAGGTCGCCGGACCCCTTCAGGGTGATATCGTACGAAGGGTGCTGGGGTCCGGCGTAGGTCCTCTCGGTGCGCTTGAGCGTTTCGCTGAACGCGAACTGGTAGGCCTCGTTGAGTGTCACCCGCCCGTCGACGTTGGCGTCGGCGCCGCCGCGAAGACCCGAAATGAGGTAATGCGTGAAAAACGATCCCTTGATCTGGTCCGATTCCTGCGCGGCCTCGTCGTGTGAGCTGGACGTGAGGTACGCGTGTCCCTCCATCACCGTCGAAGCGTCGAACAGGAACGCAGGCTTGCGCGTGCCTCCCTTGGTGCGGGTCATGGCGCCTGAAGCGCACGCGTCCATCACCGCCACATGCACGTCTGCCCGGATCGACTCCAGCGTCGCGCGCAGTTCGGTATACTCAAGTACTTCGTTGCCCAGCAGGAGCCCCTTGGCGTCGGCGTGTCCCGAGTAGTAGAAGAGGACCTCCTCGCGTGCTTCACCGGTGCGGCCCTGCTCGACGAGCGCGGCCAGGTGCTTGAGTGCCACCGTCAGTTCTTCCCGCCGCGGGTTCGACAGGTACACGAGGTGTTCCGGGTCGACGCCCCCCAGTTCGGTCATGACCGTCGCGAACGATGCGGCATCGCGCACCGCGTAGCGCAGCTCGCCGCGGCCGCCGCCTGGAAGGTTGCAGCCGACCACCAGTGCGAACCGGCTCAGTGCGACGGGTGGTGCCGCGGCGACCGTGGCGGTGCACAGCACATGGAACAGAAGCGCAAGGGGGCGTCGGAAACGTGCCATGGGCTACTTCCTCAGTACCAGTGATGTGAACGTGGCGCCGGGCGGGAGACGCATCGCCGCGGGGGAGCGGGAGGAACCGAACTGCGCCACGTAGCTGCGTGCACTGTCCATGACCGCGGCAGCGTCGAGCGGTGTGTCCGATGTAACGAAGTAGAAGTGCTCGAACTGCGGTGCATCGTCGAGCTGGTACGAGAACCCCAGCAGGTGTTCCCCGTCCTGTTCCAGCGCAGTCGACCCGCCGGGCTCGCCCGGGAAATGCAGCGTGGCCTGCCCTCGCCCGTCGAGCGAGAAGATGGCGCCGTGGGACTTTCCGCCGGCAACGTAGCCTATCTGGAGCATGTCGCCCGGTCGCACCGTGTCCATCGGCGACAGGAGCCGGGGGCCCTCCGACGTATTGAGGTATACCACCAGTTGCGCTCCGCCGCCCTTCACGCGTTCGGCCACCTGTGTGCCGTGGTGGACGGTGAGGACCGGCACCAGTGCGACAGCCAGGAGCAGTGCCACGCCCAGCGCCGGCGCGACAGCGCGGGCGGCGCGCCGGCGCGGCGCGTGAGCGGCCTCCTCCAGGACGCGTTCGGTGTGCGCACGGAGCGCAACGTCGCGCGAAACCACGTTCGCCGGGTACTGCGCCAGGATCGCCTTGTTCGACTCGGCAATCTCCTTCAGGCGCGCCATCAGTTGCGGGTCCGAGTCTGCCGCGTTCGATACCTCCGCTGCGTGCGCCTCGGGCAGTTCGCCCAGCACGTAGCGCTCGAGTACCAGTTGTGGGAACGTACGGGTGTTCATGTCATGTCCTTTTTGTCTACTGCCGCAGGTCCTCAGCCAGTCCCGGGATTGCCCGGACCCGTTCGCGGAGCAAACGCAGACGCTTGCGCACTCCCGACACCGACATGCGCACTTCACGTGCCACCTCTTCGTGCGTGAGTCCATCCACGAAGTGCAGGACTGCGATATAGCGTGTGGACTGCTGCTGGCCGCCCAGAACCCGTCCCAGAACCGAGCGCCACTCGAACCGCTCCGGCCTGTCGTCGACGCCGGCCAGACTGTCGAGCAGTTCGTCCCCGCTGTCCACTTCCCTGCGTGTCTTGTCGGCCCGGATCACGTTCAGCGACACGTTCGTCGCCATCCGGTACAGAAGGCTGGACGGGTACTGATCGGTTATCCTGTCAGCACTTCGCAACAACCTCACAAACACCTCCTGCATGGCGTCCCGTGCCCGTTCCTCCGACCTCAGCAGTTGCCGACATCGGCGAAGGACCATGGGTCCGTAGGTCCGGTACATCTTCTCCACATCAATGGCCATTGTGTGCTCTTGAGCGTTCGCTCTCAATGGGTGTAACACGGGCCCCGGCCGGAAGTGTCACCCGAAAATAGGCCCCGCGACTTCCCGTGGCACTGTCTCGATCTGGCAGTCAAGGGCACATGCATCCGTTCTCGTATCCGCTTTCCACTTCCGCTGTCCCATTTGGCCTCTTTCGCCCAGCGGACGTCCTGTTCGTCTGGCAATTTCAGGTATTTCAGACCAATTCGGGCACCAAAATCTGGAACAGCGCTGTGCGGGGCGTTCTATAGTATCTGCAGCCCAGGGGGGGTGTCCTCACACACTCTGCAGGAGGGGATTGCCATGTTGAGACGGTTCGTGCTGTGCGCGGCGGCGGTATGGTGTGTGTCGGCCCAGGCCGTGACGGTAAGCGTGAACAAGGGGACCACGTACCAGACCATTGACGGGTTCGGGGTGTATGCCGCGATCAGCACCTGGTCGGTGAAACAGGGCCCGTTCTACGTTCCGGTAGACCTGAAGGCGAGCGGTTGGTACAGCGATATCATCAACGAGATGGGTGTCACTATCCTGCGCACCGAGATCCCGTGTGAGTTCCAGCCGAGCGAGGGGCAGTTCGTGGTTACCTCGGGCATGCGCGAGAGCATGCGACATCTGCAGAACCTGCGCGATGAGGCCGTGGCGGCGGGAGAGCCGTTCCGCGTGGTTGCCTCCGTGTGGTCGCCACCAGCGTGGATGAAGCTCAACAACAACTGCACGCAGGAGGGCGGAAACAACTTTCTTGACCCGGTGAATTTCACCAGGTTCGGCAACCACGTGGTGCGGTGGCTGCGGACAGTGAGGGACACGTTCGGCCTGGATGTCTACGCGGTCAGCCTGCAGAACGAGCCCGCGTTCAACGAGCCGTACAGCTCCTGCAACTACTACAACGGTACGAACTATGCCAACATGCTCGCGGTGGCAGGACCCGTGGTGAAAGCGGCGGGCATGAACACCCTGCTGTTCGGCTGCGAGCACATGGCCTGGGCCTTCCCCTCGTGGGAGAATGAGATCAAGCAGAACGCCACTGCCGCGGCGAGCATCGACCGGTACGCGTTCCACGGGTACAGTGACGGGATCCAGGCGGATCCGGGGTCGTTCGACAACATATCGGCCACCGAGAAGCCGATCTGGATGTCGGAGACGTGCAACTATGGCGGTGACTACGAGTGGGCGGGGGCGCTCAGCCTTGCCGAGACCATTCTCAAGTTTGTGGAGCGGGGCAAGCTGTCGGCGTGGATCTGGTGGAAACTGATGGGCGAGAGCAACCCGACGTACGGCACGGAGTGGATTATCAACAGCGCGGACGGGAGCCGGAGCCCGCGATACTACACCTCGGCACAGATCTACCGGTTCATCAGACCCGATATGAAGAAGGTGTCGGTGAGCTGCTCGGACGCGTCGCTGGTGGTCGGGGCGTTCAAGGACGACAGCAAGGGCTCGATGTCGGTGGTTATCGTGAACACGGCGGGATCCTCCAAGTCAATCACACTGAGTATCAGCGGCGGTTCGGCGCCCGCGCAGTTCGAAGCGCTGCAGACCACAAACGGGAACTACCTGGTTGACGTCGGTCCAATTGCCGGCAACGGCACGTTCACGGTCCCGGCACAGAGCGTCACCTCGCTGGGCTACAAGCACACGGGAACGCCGGTTCACACGGTGGTTCCACGGGCGCTGCGCGCGGCCAACGTGCCAGCCGGCGCGTTGGCCGCATCCCGGGTGCGCGTATACGGCCTCAACGGCCGGGCACTGGGCGCGGTGGATATCCGGGCCGCACAGACCCTCGGCGCGGGGCGCGCGGCGGGCGCGTACGTGGGCGCGCTGGTTGACAGCCGTGGTCGCACGCTGGGTGGTGCCGCATTCGTGGCGGAGTAGTCAGCCGGGGACCAGTATGTCTCCATATGCGGCAACGCCGGAGGTGGCGTTGCCGGCCGTTGCCCCTACCGAGGCGTGTAGACGCCGAACAGGAAGTCACTGGTCAGGCCGTGGGTGCGAAGGTTCTCGGCTTCGAAGGCGAGTGTGTTGTCGATCAGGCGTGTGGCCAGGGAGTCGGCGCGAGGGAAGTTGCAGCCGATCTCGTGGAAGACCAGGTGAGCGAGATTGAGCCCAAGTTCGACTTCCTGCAGCGGACGATAGTGGGCAGCGAGCGCCGGGCGGATCCGGGTGGAACCGACCGCCTCCGACGGATCAGTGACAAGCATCCTCAGCATGCCAGGGCAGGAGACGGCGCGTTTCACCGGGCCGGTCCCCAGTCGTTGGCGGTAGCGCTCGGGAAGTGCCCTGAGGGCGTTGTTTGCCAGGCCGATCTGCGCGGCGGGCCACTGGAATCTGGCGGGGCCCACGTACTCGTACAGACAAAGGAGCCCGCCAGGGACCAGTGCACGCGAGAGATCTCGAAGCACGCTGTGCGGGTTCCGAAGGTGGTGCAGACCGTGCCAGCACAGAGCGAAGTCGAGGCTGCGCTCCTGGAAGGTGAGGTGCGAAGCATCCGCGCGCCTGAAGGTGACAGAGGCAGCGCCGCTCGAGTGGGCCAGACGAACAGCACCTTCCACGGCGGTCCGCGAGATGTCGAACCCGGTCAGTTCCGCGAACGACGCACGACGGGCCAGCTCCAGCTCGTTGTGGCCCTGACCTGAGCAGAGCGAGACACCCCGGAGGCCTGAACCCGATGCGAGATGGTGTGAAACGACATGCTCGAGAAAGCCCACCTCGGAATTGCCCGTGACCATCGTGGCGATGCGTTCCTGGATTCGCTCGACGCTGTCCCAGTTGACACCGCGCCTGTGGCTCGAGTGGGCACGGAACGCCACGCCGGGTGAGAGGTAACGGGCAACCGTGCGCAGCCCTGCACGGCGGAGGGTACGGAACGTGTCGGAAATGTCACTGCGGGTCAGGACGCGGACCATACTCGGCAACCCACGGTTTGCAGTCCGCAGTCATGCATGGATCGCCCATCCCTCCACGGCCCGCATCGCTTCCATCACGGCCTCCGACAGGGTCGGGTGCGCGTGGATCATCGTGGCAATGTCTTCGGGGAGCAGTTCTGCTGTTCTGGCCAGCAGGAGTTCGTGTACCAGTTCGGTCGCTTCCGCGCCGACCACGTACGCACCGAGGATCTCGTGCCGGGTCGCTTCGTACACCACTTTCACCATGCCCTCGGTGTGGCCAATCGCCACCGATTTGCCCGCGCCGCGGTAGGGGAACGATGCGCTCCTGGCGTCGAGTCCCTGCTCCTTCGCCTTCTGTTCGCTGAGACCGAACCCGGCAATCTGCGGCTCACAGTAGACAGCACTGGGTATGCAGGTCGGGTCGATACGCGGCTTGGTGACATGGCCCGCCATGTGCTCAACCGCGATCTCGGCCTCTTTCGATGCGACGTGGGCCAGCATCGGTGAGGCGACGATGTCGCCGGCGGCGTACAGCCCCCTGGTCGTTGTTTCGTAGTAGTCACCGACCGGGACGAATCCCCGTTCGGTTGAGACACCGACCGTATCGAGTCCGAGATTCTCGGTGTTGGGCTGGCGGCCCACGACCACCAGGATCATCTCGGTTTCGACCACCGACTCGGCGCCATCCGCCCCGGCGACTGTTGTGCGGCACGCACCGCTCTGCCGCTCCAGTGTGAGCGCCCTGGTGGCGGTGCTGATTGTCACCCCGCGCTTCACCATCGACTTGCGCACCACTTCCGCGGCCTCGGGCTCCTCGAGAGGCAGTATCGACGGCATCATCTCGACCACATGCACCCGCACGCCGAACGCACTCATGACATGCGCGAACTCCATGCCGATTGCCCCCCCGCCCAGTATCAGCAGCGACTTCGGAAGCGTCGTGAGCATCAGTGCGCCGTTACTCGAGAGCACCTGTGCCTCGTCAAACTCAAACCCCGGAATCGAGCGCGGACGGGAGCCGGTCGCAAGGAGCACGTTCTTCGCGGTGAGCGTGTCGCCGCCGACCGCGATCTTCCCAGCACCGGCAAGCACGCCGCGGCCGGCATGGACGGTTACCTTGTTCTTCTTCAGCAGGTACTGCACTCCCTTGGAGAGCGAGTCGGCTGCGGTCCGTGACGCCTTGTGGGCGGCCGCGTAATCCAGTCCGCTGACGTCCACCTTCACGCCGAGCTTCTGCAGTCCCGGGATGCTGCGCATCAGTTCGGCCTGGTGGATCAGCGCTTTGCTTGGGATACACCCGATATTCAGGCATACACCGCCGAGCTTGTCCTCCTCGACCAGCCCGACACGCATCCCGAGCTGCGCGGCACGTATCGCACCGACGTATCCGGCGGGGCCGCCGCCGAGAACAACGAGATCAAACATGTCAGGCATACCGGCTCACTCCTGGTTGTGCAGCACTCGCATCAGAGCAGCGCCCGCATGGGGTCTTCGAACAGCCGCTTCAGTTCCGCAAAGAATGCCGCCGACACTGCCCCGTCGAGCAGCCGATGGTCGCATGAGAGTGTCAGCACCATGGTCTGCTGCACTTCGATCTGGCTGGCTGGCGTTGCCACAACCTGCTTGAACACCTCGCCCACGCCGAGAATGGCGGCTTCGGGTGGGTTGATAATCGCCGTGAACTCGCGCACGCCGAACGTGCCAAGGTTGCTGATCGTAAACGTGCTGCCCGTGTACTCGTGCGGCTGGATTCTGCCGCTCTTGGCCTTGTCGATGAGTTCTTTCAGTTCGGTGTCTATCTGCGCGATACCCTTGTGATGGCAGTCGCGCACCACGGGTGTGATGAGGCCGTCCTTCTGAGCGACTGCCAAAGCGATATCCACCGAGCCGTGCCTGGTAATCGTGTCGCCGTTCCACGACGCGTTGACCGCGGGATGGCGGGCGAGCGCTTCGGCGGTGAGTTTGACGATAAACGCGTTGAGCGACAGCTTTCGCTGCCCGTCCTCGTTGATCCGCTTCCGCGCTTCGAGAAGGGCATCCGCGCGCACCGGATTGCGCAGGAAATAGTGGGGGGCGGTGAAGAACGACTGTGACAGGCGCTGGGCAATCACGCGTCGCTTCTCGCTCACCGGGACCACTTCGTCGCCCGTACCCGGTCGGACAGGTGGCGCACCCACCACCGCGGGTACATTTCTGACTGCAGGCAGGAGGTCGAGATCACTCCGCACTACCCGTCCTCCCGGTCCCGAGCCGGCCACATCCACGAGATCGATACCCCGCTCGCGCGCGATGCGACGCGCGAGCG
>CAZJJT010000058.1:0-1834 GCA_964546395.1 uncultured Fibrobacterota bacterium | reverse complement strand
ACCAGGCGGCCCGCGACAGGCGGTGCGGCAGGCGAAGTGACAGGGGAAGAAAGAGTGGGTGCCGGGGAAGCGGTCGCGGGAGACGGTGAGGGAGCAACCGGTGGTCTGCCGGCCGCGGAGACAAGTGCCGACACGTCCTCTCCGGGTTTCCCCGCAACGGCGATCAGTCCGCCGACGGTCACCTTGTCCCCTGCGCCCGCGACAATCTTCAGCAGTGTCCCGTCGACGGTGCTCTCGTAGTCCATCGTGGCCTTGTCGGTTTCCACCTCACACACCACTTCACCGTTCGAAACCGACTCGCCCTCCTTCTTGAGCCACCGTGCTACCGTTCCCTGCTCCATGGTGGGGGAGAGGGCAAGCATGAGCAGTTTCTCGGCCATGGACTCTTCCTTCTACCCCTTGTAGGTCACCCGTCGTGCCGCCGCGACGATCTTCTCCACGGAAGGCTGGGCGGCGAGTTCGAGCGTGTGGTTGTACGGCATGGGCACATCCTCCGAACTCACCAGTTCGACGGGTGCGTCGAGCCAGCTGAAACAGTTGCGCGATACCAGCCACGCCACGTGCGAGCCCACGCTGGCAAACGGCCACGCTTCGTCGACAACCACGCACCGGTTCGTCTTGTGTACCGAGGCGTACACGGTCTGCTCGTCAAGCGGCCGGAGTGTACGCAGGTCGATTACCTCTGCCCGTGTTCCCTCGGCCGCAAGCGCCTCCGCGGCCTCTTCAACCATCCGCATCGGCTTGCCGAACCCGACGATCGTGACATCTGTCCCCTCGCGCCGGAGCGCAGCTTTGCCGATCTCCACCAGCAGTTCCCCGTCGCGCACCTCGCCTTTCCACGCGTACATCAACTCCGCCTCAAGTACCAGCACCGGATTGTCGTCGCGTATCGCGCTCTTCAGCAGCCCCTTCGCGTCGTGCGCTGTGCTCGGCGCCAGCACTTTCAAGCCGGGTACGTGAGCGTAGATCGACTGGAGTGCCTGGGAGTGCTGGGCCGCGAGGAACTCGGCCGGTCCGTTCGGGCCGCGGAACACGATGGGCAACGTGAACTGGCCGCCCGACATGTAGCGGGTTTTGGCGGCGTTGGAGATCACCTGGTCAATCGCCATCAGCGAGAAGTTGTACGTCATCCACTCCACGATCGGCCTCAGTCCGGTCATCGCCGCGCCGATCCCGACCCCCGTGAACCCCTCTTCTGAGATGGGCGTGTCGATCACTCGCTCCGCCCCGTACTTCTCGAGAAGACCCTGACTCACCTTGTAGGCCCCGTCGTACTGTGCGACCTCTTCGCCAAGCAGTATCACACGGTCGTCGCGCGCCATCTCTTCGTCCATCGCCTGTCGAAGCGCTTCGCGGACCGTGATCTCAGCCATCGGTGCCTCCCAGTGCAAACACCTCTTCGTACAGTGCCGCGGGTGCGGGCTCCGGGCTCTCCTCGGCAAACGTCACCGCCGCTTCACACTCGGCCTTCGCCTCGGCATCAAGCGACGCGGACTGCTCCTCGCTCAGAACTCCCGACTGCAGCATGCGCGCCCGCAGGAGGAGAATCGGGTCCTGCTGCTTGTAGGCCTCCACCTCATCCTTCGTGCGGTACTTCGCCGGGTCGCTCATGGAGTGGCCACGGTAGCGGTAGGTGCGTATCTCGAGCAGCGAAGGCTCCCCCTTCCGTGCCTGCTCCACCGCGCTGCTGGTTGCCGCGTACACTTCCTGGACATCCATGCCGTTGAGCTGCCGGCCGGCGATGTTGTACGATGCTCCCATCACCGAGAAATCCTCCACCGCCGACACGCGGCGGAAGTCGGTGCCCATGCCGTACTGGTTGTTCTCGCAGATG
>CAZJJT010000057.1:3434-14314 GCA_964546395.1 uncultured Fibrobacterota bacterium | reverse complement strand
GCCCTGCGTGAGTTATGCCCGGAACCACGAAATCGTTGACTTCCCGACCGGGAACAGTGATATTTGGGGAGGAGCGGCACCGGTTGCGGGCTCGGCCGAAGCCGATGCTGGGTGCTCAACGCGGGCTTCCGGCATCAACTGGCAGCAAATGAGTGGCGTAGTACGCGTGAGGGCACAGAAAGAAAACGCCTCATCTCTGACTACAATACCAGAAAAAACGTCACATATGCACTGATGACAACATGTCTGGCCTTTAGGAATCGAATACAATATGTACATATCGGCAGTCACACCGCAACGAGCTCGACCTGATTTGCATGCACGGCAGCCTTCGCCTTGGCCGCCCGGACGAAAATCCCCAGGGGGGATTTTCGTCAGTAACCCCAAACGCACCATCGAATGATTCTTCAGGGGAGGAAACCATGTCAAGTAGAGTAGGTAAGTTGTTCTTGGTCGCGGCCATTATTCTTCCTCAATTAGCGAGTGGACAGCACGCCGGCATCCAGTTCGGCACAACGCACAACAGCGACTACATGAGCATTGCGTCCGCGCCGGATATCTTCACCGGCGTGCTTCTGACCGCATGGACCCGTAACCCGACCCCAGGGCCCTACCCGTATTTCCAGCCTAACAAGTACCCGTTCGGTCTGCCGCATGCAGGTGGTGATCCTTTGTTCTGTATCACCGGCAACATGTACGCCGGGGTGACTGACGCGAGCCATGGCACCTACAACCAGAATATCACCTACTCCAACGGTGACATGTTGGGGTGGGTTTGTGAACAGACGCCGGAAGCGCAATCACTGGACTGGTGCTGGAATGCTTGGCAGTTTATTTACAGCGGTACAAGTGCGTCGGGCGAACTTACGTTCAGGGAGTGGTTCAGGTTCGGGATGTGCTCGCCCTATGTGTTCAAGGAAGTTGTGATGACTGTGGCTCAGATGCGCACGGCATTGGGCAATCCGGCATGGGCTCCTACGGAACTGACATCCCTGCACATCGGCGACGACGGCCTGGGTGACGTACTGGACAAGTTCAGCATGACCCGCATCAAGGTGTACGAGTATGGAGGAATGCCAACACAGACCGAGCTTACCGAGATTGCACGTGGAAATACCCCTTCAGGATACCCTGCGCCATGGCTGGATGTGCCTTGTGAATGGGTGGGCGGGGCCGCCGACATAACAGATGTTTCCGGCAACGCCCGCGTGCTGACCGTGACCGGCACGCTGGCGGAAGGAGCAAATTGCGACGGTGTTGTGGACACGACCGGGCCGTACATCAGGCAAGCAACCCCCTGTGTCAACATCAGCGGTGCCAATTCTGCAACGGCGGTTTTCGCTTCGCCGGCCGTGGCCGGAAACACTATTTCGCTGGAATGCAGAACCAACGGTGGCATGCTGGTTGTAAGTGACGACCAGGCCAACACCTATGCAACAACGATTGCAAGCACCAGCGGAGGCCGCAGGGCATTAATCTCTGTGGCTCCCGTGGCAACTGCCCCAGTCACTACGATAACCCTGTCTGGTATATCCGGAAACAGCGGCACTATGATGGGCTTTGAGTGGAGCGGGGTTGATACTGCGAACCCTGTCGATTGGTCGGTTGTAAACGAGACCGCCGCCGAGCCACTCACCATCACCGCAGGACAGGCATCAAGCGTTGCGGGCGTGGTCGGTATATGCGTGGTGGCACCAACGTCCAGCTATAACGATTATGTGGTGCAGCCGGCCGGATGGAACGCGTTCAACGGCACGGAGATCATCAATGCAAACGAGATCTTTTGTCGCAAACGCTTTGGAGCTCCGGCGATTGAGTCCTGCTATGTGCCGGATCAGGTCGGCACGGTAACGATGGTCGGCGCGATGGTCGGTTTGCGTCCAGCTACAGACGGAAGTACCAACGCAATCGCCTCAACTGATGCGCATGCATCTACTGAACCACGAATCAGCGCCGTCGCTTCGAACCGGCACATATCGGTAACGGGGCCCGGTCGGATCGCGTGGTCTGTACGCATGGCCGATATGTCCGGTCGTGTCGTAGTGAGCAGACTCGTAGGAGGACGTGACGCTGTGTCAATTCCCGTCCCGACTCTTGCGCCCGGGACTTACATCGTCTGGATCAGAGGCCCCTGTGTCAGGGTGGCGGAAAGGGTTGTGCTGAAATAACTGAGCGTCCCGTATCCAAAACGTCCCTCACTCCAGATTGGCATGGCGCCGGCGGAAGGCCTCGGCATCGGTCTTCATCCGCTGTGGCACGATATTGAACAGCGCATCGAGACACAGGCTCGTAGTGTGCTCGAACACCGCGGCTCGGTTGACGATATCTTCCTCCGAGACCGGCACTCCGATCACTTTGTCCGCTTCCTGGGCGATTGCCGACTGAGTCTCGGCAGTGATCACCACTACCTGCGCGCCGAACTCCCTTGCCCGACGGGCCAGATAAGCGGTGTACCCGGTCTCGCCCGTACAGCTGATTGCCACCACCAGGTCCTTCGAGCACACCGCCGGGGTGACCGTTTCGCCCGGGATGGAGACGAGCAATCCCGCGTGCATCAGGCGCATGCCAAAGCTGCGAGCGACCAGGCCGCTTCGTCCCGCACCGAACACGAACGTGCGGTTTACCCGGCAGAGCATCTCCGAGAGTTCGATGAGTTCACTCCAGGCGACCTGCTCCATGCTGGCCCGGATTCGTGTAACCAGGTATTCGCCTGCCTGCTGAATGCGTTGGCTATCCTGCAAGGGGCCCGGCTCCCTTCTTCTCCCAGCGTATCAGGTTGATGACCTTGGCCAGCGATGTCTGGGCCGTGCGGATCTCCTCACGGATTCGGTTCTCCGCCTCCAGCGCGTCCGCGGCCCGGTTGGCCATCTCCACCACGTGCTCTTTGGCAAGCATCATTACCCCGTCGTCGTCGGCTACGATCCAGTCCCCCGGGCGGATCCGCTGTCCTGCGATAGTGATTGGTGCACCAATCTCGCCGACCCTGTTCGGGTCGCCCGCGTTGGAGCTGATCGTGGTTGACCACACCGGGATACCCACGAGACGGATATCGTCCGAGTCGCGGACCGCACCGTGTACCACGATTGACGCGACACCCTTGTTCTTCGCGCTCTCGGTTGCCAACTCACCCCATACAGCCGGCGGCGTGCCCCCGGCATCCACTACAATGACATCGCCCTCTCGGGCGACATCGATCGCCTCGACCGGTTTGGCCCAGTCACCCGGCACAGTCCTGACTGTCACCGCCGGGCCACAGGCGCGGATGCCGTTCTGCAGCGGCTTCAGGCCATACAGGCAGGGCTGCCGGTGTGCTCCGTCGGAGATATTGCAGGTGCTGACCGACATGAGCACTTCGCGCACTGTGTCCAGTGAAGTACGCTTGAACATTCCGGCAACTTGAATGATGCATTCGTTGGGCTTAGTTACGATAAAGAAGGCTTCCATGCAGATCAACACTGATGTGGAGTGAGATGAGTGAATGAGAGTAGCTGCAGCATACATCGGCGTGTTCTTGGTCAGTGTGCTCCCGAAGGGCCCTCAACCTTGAGCTTGGTATCCGACTCGGAAGCATCCGTGCCTATGCCGACCCGGTCCGTGGAGTCCATCAGGTAGACAACATCGTCATACTCGTCCCACAACGGCGTGTCGCCGCCCATGCCGTAGATGTTCCAGGCATCCACACGCACGTCTCCCGTAATAAGCAGGCTGCCCGTGTTGTCCAAGCGCAACCCTTTGGCATCCGTGGAGTGCGCGGCAATCACCAAGGCGCTGGTGTCAGGTGAGAAGATCAGTGCGTTGTCTCCCGCTTGCACCAGCGGGTTGTAGTGGCCGAGTCCCGCATTGGGATGTATGCCCATGTACTGGGTCCCCACGGTGGCTTGGACGGAGAACTCATAGGTGGAACTGGCTTTGTACGTGTGCAGCCTCGCGGCCGGAGCTGAAGTGCCGATACCCACGTCGCCGCCGCTGAAGAAGCTGTCGCCGCTTGTGGCTATCTGCACAGCAGACGCCCCTCCGGCGAACATGCTGAGGCGGCAGTTGCCGCCCTGTCCGCCGAGAACTGCCAGCAGGCTGTCATTGGAATCCCTGAGTATCATTGTGGCATTCGCTCGCCGTATCTCCAATGCGGCAGCGATGGGCGTGCCTGGGGACGTAGTGCCGATTCCCACACTACCCTCAACGAGGAGGCTGTTCGCAGGGGCAGCCTCAGCTGTGTATCCCTCACCGACAGTGGTTCCCCCAGATACGGCAAGCCTGCTTCCGGGACCGGTGGTACCAACTCCCACGTTGCCACTCTCGCGCCAAACCATGTAGCAGGCGGTAGCGTCGGAGTTGTAGAGGTAGAGGTCGTCAACGTTGTTGGTTTGGCAGAATCTGACTACACCGGTTCCTCTGCTGAGGCGTAGCTGTTCACCTCCACTGCCCTCGGCGATGTGCAAACGGCTGCCGGGATCGGTTGTGCCTATGCCCAGATTGCCGGTGGTGGCGAGTCGCATCTGCGTTGTCGTGTTGACCCAGAAATCGATCGGGACAGTCCGGTCTGATCCCAGCACCACGCCGCTCAGGTTGGCGCCCGCTCCGGTGAAATAGGCGATGTTCGCGAGCCCGGATAGGCCGCTGCTTGTCGCACCCGCTTTGGCGTCTACAGCAACAAGCTGCGCGGCATGCGGGGGAAGGCGCAGCAGGCCGTGGCCGTGAAGCCGCGCCGCCACCTTTCTCCGGAGCAGCTTAAGAGGTGTTTGACCTGGGCCTCTCTCATCAAGTTGGTGTACGAAGTCGACCCGCTGCGCTGTCCGAACTGTGGGGGAGCGATGAGAGTAGTATCCATGATAGACGCCGAGCGTCAGCCGGACGTAGTCCAGAAGATCCTTCGGCACTGTGGGCTCTGGAAGGACAGCCCGAAGCGGGGACCGCCACAACTCCCCGCCGCTCAGCACCCCGCTGAGCCCGACGAACTGGTCTACGACGAGACCTTTTTCGACCGCGAATGTTGCTGAGTCTCCCGCCTGAGCCCGATGGCCTGGCGGGAGCTTTGTCTTGTACTTGATTTCCGGGGTCCGGATTACCGATATTGGTGGTGTGGGACCGTTCACAGCCTCCTGAACAGCGCAATTTGCCGGGAACATATCCCCAGAACTACCGCTGGGTCAGGATTTCTGGAGGGGCGTGCTTGACAAGAGTAGAATATCGAATTGTCTATCTATCAATACCGTCCCGTGGTGCTTTTCAGTTTCCGTGACTCCGGCGTCGGCCAGGTCGAGGCTGATGCCATCGTGAAACTGGCAAGGGAGTTCACGGAAGTGTCGGTCATCTGCACCAACGTGATGTGGCCCCACTACAGCCTGCTGTTGGACGCCATGCAGAGAAGCCCGAACATTCTGGCTGACACCTCCTGGCTCCACGTGCGGGATTCCATCCCGTTCCTGGTGAAACATTTCGGCGCGCGGCGGGTGGTGTTCGGCACGGGACCAAAGTCCCACTACGGCGCCGCTGTTGCCGCCCTGGCCCACGCCGGCATCAGCGAAGAAGACCGCGGACTGATCGCGCACGGGAATCTGGAACGGCTGTTGGGCATGGAAGGGTTGACGAAACCTTTGACGGTGAACGCCCCGCCGGTTCTGGCCGGGAAACCACTCTGGAAATCATTCCGCGTCGGCCAACCGGTAAGGGACGTGCCGGTGGTTGATGCCCACGCTCATCTGGGCCCGACCATGTCCGGCTGGTATCTCGCGGACAACATGACGGCGATGAATGAGGACCTGATCACTCACATGGACAAGTCCGGTGTGCGCCATGCGGTCGTTTCCTCAATGGTCGCCTTATCCGGCGACCCGGTGGCAGGCAACCGGACTCTGGCCGCAGATCTGTCGCGGTATCCGGACCGTTTCAGCGGTTATCTGACCTGCAATCCGCACTACGAGACCATGATGGCGCCGCTCCTCGATAAATTCTTCGCCGACAAGTTTTTTGTCGGTTTCAAACTTCACCCGGACGGCTGGCAGGTCCCCCTGGGGGACTCGCGGTACGAGTATGTGTGGGAATATGCCGACCGGCATGCCCTTCCCATTCTGCTCCATACCTGGAATGGGGCGACCAGCTCGCCGCGCATGCTGGCCGACACCGTGAAGAAATACCCGCGCGCCTTGTTCCTGCTGGGCCACTCCGGCGGGGGTGATGCCGGCCGTCGCGAGGCGGTCGACCTGGTCCTGGCCAATCCGAATGTGCTGCTGGAGTTCTGCGGCAGTTTCACCTCGAGTATCCCCTGGGACGACACGATAGCGCGCGTGGACGCCCGGCGCGTGCTCTTTGGCTCCGACACATTCCTGCACGACCTGTCATGGGAACTGGGGCGCCTGCTCTCCACGCCGGTGCCCGACAGTCAATTGGCCCCAATCCTGGGCGCAAACATGCAGGCGATCCTTGACAAGCAAAAAAATGATCACTGAAACCGGTCTACGCCCCGTGACTGCCCCGGGTTTCCCGCCGGGCGTTTCGCGGCTGGAATATGCAAGCTCGGAAGACAATGTCGCGGACTGGGCCCTGGTCATGCCCGGCCGCCGGGACGTGTGGATTGTCTGCCTGCACGGGGCCCTTGCTGCCGGCGACCAGATATTCACCCGGCCGGACGTCCGGGACCTGTGGCTGGCGCATTTTCTGCGGAGCGGCTGCGGGGTGCTCTCCCCGAACCTTCGGGGCGACGCCTGGATGTGTCCTGAAGCGGCGGGTGATCTGCGCGCCGTGCTTCAGTGGGTGCGCAGGCACTACCAGGTGTCCCGGTTCATCTTCGTGACCGGTTCCATGGGCGGCAGCGGCAGCCTTATCTACGCGGTGCTGCATCCCGGGGATGTCGCTTCCGTCGCGGCCCTGTGCCCGGTGACCGACATCCGGACGTTCCACGCCGAAGCCGGTTTTCTCCGTGACGGTATCGAGAAGGCATACCACGGAACACCGGAAACGGCGCCGGAGCGTTACCGCAGGCATGTGGTCGTCGACCACGCGGATCGCCTGCGGATGCCGCTCTTTCTTTGTCATGGCGATGCCGACAGCGTGATCCCGGTCCGGCATTCCCGCACACTGTATGCGTTGCTCAAAGACCGGGAAAATGTGGAGTATGTGGAAATCCCGGGCGGCGATCATGATGCCCCGCTCTACGAGACAAAGATGCTGGATTGGCTTGATCGTCAACTCCACGCGCCACACAGTAATATACGGGAGAGAACGGCATGAAACGGCAGAGCGTGACGCTCAAAGGGCCCTGGGGGTTCCAGATTGACACAGGAGATGTCGGCCTGCGGGAGGAATGGTTCAGCCGGAAGCACAACCGGAGAAGGTGGGGGACGGCGGCGGTGCCCGGCGCGTGGGACTGTTATGACGACGCCCTGTGGGGCTATGAGGGCGTGGGGTGGTTTACCGCCACGGTGACACCGCCGCCAACTCCGCCGGGCGGACGCATCCATCTTCTCTTTGCCCGGGTCATGTACCATGCCACGGTCTGGGTGAACGGCGAGTGTCTGGGCGAACACGCCAACGGGTATCTGCCCTTCGGCTTTGACGTGACACCGTATGTGCGCGGGCGCGCGCCCCTCACCGTCGTGGTGCGCGTGGACAACCGCCCCCGGATCGAGTGGCTGCCTGCGGCGCCGGTTATCGAGTGGATCCAGTATGGCGGAATCCTGGGACCGGTCAGGCTCGTTGCCGTACCGGCAGCCCATATCGCCGACTGCTTTCTGCACGCCGTGCCCGGCCGGGATGGCGGGCATCTGACCGCCATGGTCGAGATTGGCAACGACGGCGCATCATCCTTTGCCGGGGCCCTGCGGCTTTCGGTCACCGTGGACGGCAGGCGGATCGCGGGGGAAGCCGCGGTGGCCTGTCCGGCCAACGGAATGGTATCGGTTCACCTGTCACTGAAGCTACCGGGAGTAAAAGCCTGGTCGCCTGGATCACCGGTCCTGTATGAATGCGCCGCGACCCTGTGCAACGCCCAGGCGGCAGTGGACGAGGCGCGCAACCGCGTTGGCGTGCGCAGCGTGACCGTTGCGGCAGACAAGGTGCTGCTCAACGGCACGGCCCTGCGGATCAAGGGCGTGAACCGCTACGACGAATACGGCCGTCTCGGTCCCACGCCGCCGGCCAGGCTGGTGCGGCGCGACCTGGCCCTGCTTAAACAGACCGGGGTGAACTGCATCCGGGTCCACTATCCCCAGAGCAGCGAGTTCCTCTCGATGTGCGACGAGGTGGGCCTGCTTGTGATGGAGGAGGTACCGCTCAACTGGTGGGGCAACGACTGGTGGAAGGACAAGCCGGCGCTCCAGAGCATGGAGATCCTCGGCCCGGCCCGGACCGCCCTCGAGACCATGGTCCGGCGCGACCGCAGCCATCCCTGTGTTTTCGCCTGGAGCATGGCCAACGAATCCGCGACCCATACGGAGATCGGCGGGGCAGTGATGCGGAATCTCATGAAGCGGTGCCGGGAACTCGACCCCACCCGGCCCGTTTCGTTTGTCGTGGCGCACGACGTGCGGCCACATGCGGCCGCGGCCGAGGCGGACCTGATCTGCGTGAACATCTACTTCGGATTGTTCCACGGCGAGGCGGCACGCCACACTGAGCAGATGGAGGACCTGGTCTACGAGCCGTCCCGGCGTCATCTCGAGGAGCACGCCGCCGCCTTCCCCGGAAAGCCGGTGGTGGTCACTGAATTCGGCATGAAGGGAATTCTGGGCCTGCGGGGCGACATCGATTACACCGAAGATTTCCAGGCCGCCTATATCGACGCGGTGCTCAGGGCAATGCGCGACGTACCGCAGGTGGCCGGCGGCATGCTTTGGTCCTGGGCCGACTACTGGCACCGCCGCGACCTGATCGCCTACGCGCCCTTCGGCCCGTATGGCGTGGTCACAATCGACCGCAGGCCGAAACTGGCGCTTAAAATGCTGGCGAAATGGTATCGGAAGCGACTACGCGGGACGTACTGATGTTGCCCGGAATAAACAGTCCCGTGTCCTTTCCTCCCGTGCTGTCCTGCGTCTTGGAACCGGATGCCGGCCGCAATGATTATTGAATATGATCGCCTGTGCGGTGCGCGGCGGTGAATGCGGGTGAAGGAACACCGGTCGTGCGGCGCGTGTTGACAAACCCGTCGATTTCCACGATGTTGTCCGCGCGCCCCCGCAGAGGGGCCCAGGTCGGCCGGAGTATGTGGTTGATCATGGCCCGCACCACCGAGGGACTGTTGAAGTTGTAGCTGGTAAGATCATTCACAAGGGCCGGATAAGAATCGTCAAAGCCCATGACCGACACCCGGCCGGGCACATCCACACCGGCGCCTTTCAGAAAACGACAGCACGCAATGCCGATATCGTCGTTGGCCCCCACCCAGGCCGTGATATCATGCCGGGCGAGCAGGCCGCGGAGCCGCGACGCAAGCGCTTCACCAAGCGCCCCGTGGAACTGGTCCAGCGCCGGGCTGTTGGGTTGTGACTCACGGGTCACGACTGCCTCGGTCATCAGCCGCGCACCCTCCTCGCCGATATCGACCGGCACGATTGCGTCGCGCAGCCCCGCGGCATCGAAAACCTCATGCAATCCCTCACCCCGGTTGCGGGACCATCGCACCGACGGCGGTCCGCAAATATAGGCAACCCGCCGGTGCCCGAGTTCCAGCAGGTGGCGGCCGACATTCTGTCCCGGCCGCATGCTGTTGCCCAGCGAAAACACGCGCACATTCGACGGGGCGCTGCCGTCAAGGGCGGTGATGACGCCGCCATTCTCATCGAGTACCGACACCGGCCTGCCCGTGGCCGCGAGTCCCAATACGAAGTCGCGGTGGCCAAGGTCCTGAAGACCCCGGGCTATCAGGACAAACCCCAGGATGTCTTCCAGGTCCCGACGACGGTATGGCGGGCCCTTGCCGGCGGTCAGCCTTATTTCCCCTGATGCGGGATACCCATATCCGTAAAACACTTTCCGAACACCAAGGCCCGCCTGCGAGCATGTGGTCTCTATCCCGTGCATGTGCGTCATGTGGCGCTGGTCCCAGCCGGGCATGATGAAATCACCCTCGCCGGCGCTGATGAGTATGATGTTACCGCGGCCGGCCGGCACGGTCGGCGGGCGCACCCGGAACCCCCGGCGGTCGCGCATGATCATCCTGCGCGCCATCGCGCGTTCAAGGCACCGCCCGAACGTGTGGCCGCACACGCCGTATCTGGCGCAAAGCTCCTTGGTCAAAGGCAGATGGGGCGCGGTCTGGAACACACCCGCGAGAATGTCCGACTCGAACTGCTGTGCGGCATGCTCCCAGCGCGGTGTTGGTCGCGGTTTCCGCGTGGGCACGGGCCGTGTCTTTGCCGGTTTCATGCCGGCCAGATACATGCCACTGCCAGGCCGTGCGACAAGACGGCCCGTCTTCTTTAATTCACCCACCGCGCGCAGCATCGTGACATGCGAAACCCCCGCCCCGTCGGCAAGCCGGCGAAGCGTCGGCAGACGGGCGGTGCCGAGTCTGGCATGGTGCGCAACTATCGACCGGAGATGGGCCAGTGCCTTTGCACAGGAGTCGGTTTTCAGCGTCATTCAAGCGCTGCCTTGACAGGATTGTTTATCGCTTTACTAATATATATGCAATGAATGCAGGTATTCGTTGCGCGCTGCTCGGCTGGACACGGTAGCCTTATTGATCAAGGGGACATGGGGGAGGAGCAGAGGGGGTGCCATACTGGAGGACATCGGGGGAGCGTCTCTGATTGGACCAAATAATCCCAGCCAGGAGGATCCGGAACCATGTTTCACAGGACCATGTCAGGCCGCATGCCGGAGATTCTGTTGTTCCTTGCCTGTCTGTGCGGCATGTCGCATGCCGCCATCACCCCGCAACT
>CAZJJT010000057.1:0-3424 GCA_964546395.1 uncultured Fibrobacterota bacterium | reverse complement strand
GGTTTGAGCCGCACCACCGGGGTTGCGCCACTCGCGGTGTTTGTTGACGCAACCACGACCGCCGGCTTGGACGGCGGGGATTACATCAACGCGAACTTTGCCTGGAATTTCGACCGCGACGGAGTCGACCCCGCGGGCAGGCACACGGTCACGCGCGGGTTCGTGGCCGCCCACGTGTATGAGATCCCGGGCACCTACACGATTGAGCTGACCGTTCATGACCGTCTGGGCGCCACGGCCGTCGCGACCGCCCAGGTTGTGGTGACCGCATTCAACGGAACGACGTATTATGTCGGGACGGGAGGCAGCAACTCCGCGGCCGGCACGTCGATGAGCGCGCCGCTGGCCACCGCCGATTACGCGATCCTCCAGAAAACAGCCGCCAATTCCCGCATCCTCCTGCGCCGCGGCGACCGTTTTACCATCCCGGCGATCTCGATCTCGGGGAAGAGCGGTCCGGTGATTGTCGGCGCGTATACCGATCCCGGCCGTCAGTCGGCCGAGGCGCCGGTACTCTACTGCGCCCAGGATGGCTGGGGGATCGTCAATTTCAGCGGCGGCACCAGCGACTGGCGCCTGACCGACCTTCACCTGCGCGCGACCACCGACAACCGCGACGCGACCCCGGCCCAGCGGGGATTCACGCTGCAGGCCGACGCGTCGGATATCCTGCTGCTGCGCATCGAAATCGACAGCGTGGCGCGCGACGCGTTCCACTGCCATGGCCGCAACCAGTTCGTCTTCGACTGTTTCGTGCACGATTTCGGCTGTTACTGCCTGTACAGCTCGACGGTCAACCATACGGCCATGATCGGGACCGTGTGCCGCAGGATCAACGGCGGCGAGCATTTCTTCCGCGTTCAGGGGGGCTCGAAGGCGTTTTTCGCATATAACGACTACGCCGAGATCATCTCGACGAAATCCTCGATGCAGATACGCGGCACCACCAGCCAGGTGTACCTGCTGGGAAACCGGGTGGAACGCCCGGCGGGATTCCACCCGCAGAACAGCGTGCAGGAGGAGTATATCAGTTATTGTGTCGCGGACGGCAACACGTTTATCGACGGCGGGCTGGGAATCACGGCCACCCATGTGGCCGTGCGCAACAACCTGTTCGCGGACTGCGCGATCGGTCTCGACGATCACCCGCTGGTGGGGATTTCCGACGATATCACGATCCAGAACAATTCCTGCCGCGGCGATGTGACCGAGCTTGTCACGGGGATCGCCACCAACACGGTAATCAAGAACAACCTTTTCTCGTCGACGACCACGCTGGGGTATGCCAAGGGGCTGTATCTGCAGAACGCCCTCGGCAACTACCGGATCGACAACAATATCTACTACGCCCCCGACAAGGGCGGGCCGCTGTGGTTCACGGTCAATGGAGTAGATTTGGGACGGACCGGATTTGCCGACTGGCAGGCGGCCGGGGGGGATGTTCATGGCGCGTATGTCGATCCGCTTTACGCGTCCACGGATCCCGCATCCGGGGAATTTTTGACGTTGACCGCCGACAGCCCGGCACGCGGGGCAGGCGCGGTGGTCCCGGTGTTCTGCGATTTCGCGGGGAACCCGCGGACACCCGGTCAGGCAACCGATGCCGGCGCGCGGCTGTATGGTTCAAGCAGCGTTCATACGTATGCCGGCGCCACAGGTGTTCGCGGTCAAAGGCCGGCCGGTGTCCGAACATTCGATCTTCGCGGTCGTCTGATGCGCGCGTCGGGCCGCGGTGCGGTACGCGGCGCGGCCATTTTCCTTGTCCAAGGGGGCGGGCAATGCGTTATGCAGGACGAAACGTTCGTGCGTGCGTCGCGCTGATTTGTGCGTTCCTGTCCGCCACGGTCCGGGGCGCAGTCACCCCGCAACTGGACCTGAGCCGCGCATCGGGCGTTGCGCCGCTCGCGGTGTTCGTCGATGCGACCGGGACCGCAGGACTTGACGGAGGAGACTATGTCAACGCCAACTTCGCCTGGAACTTCGACCGTGACGGCGCCGACCCCGCGGGCAGATACACGGTCACGCGCGGGTTCGTGGCCGCGCACGTGTATGAGAACCCGGGCACCTACACAATCGAACTGATTGTCCACGATCGTCTTGGCGCCACGGCAACCACGACAGCCCAGGTGGTTGTCACGCCATTCAGCGGTACGACATACTACGTCGCCACCGGCGGCAGCAACACCGCGACCGGGACATCGATGGATACGCCGCTTGCCACGCCCGATTATGCATTCGCCCAGAAAGGCGGGCCCAACACGCGCATCCTCATCCGCCGGGGTGACCGGTTCACCGTCCCCGCCATCAGCATCAACAACAAAGCCGGTCCGGCCATGGTGGGTTCCTATTCGGACCCGGACAGGCCGTCGACCGAACTGCCGATCCTGTTCTGCGAAACGGACGGATGGGGGATGTTCAGTGTCGGCGGTACGACCAACGACTGGCGTTTCATGGACATCCACCTGCGCGCGACGACCGACAACCGCGACGCCGTACCCAGCCAGGGAGGGGTGCGATGAGTTGCGGCGCCACGCTCAATTCCTTTGCCTTCGACTGCTACTTCCATGATTACGGTGTCTATATGACGTACGCATCCGAGGTGAACCGCCTGGCGCTGGTGGGCAACGTCTCGCGCCGCAAAGGCGTGAACACTGAAATGATCGGGTCCCCCGAGCACCTCATCCGGTTTCAGGGCGGATCGAAGGCGTTCATCGCCTACAACGACGCCGCCGAAGGGAGAAGCAATTACGACGAGATCACGATGCGCGGCAGTACCAGTCAGTCCTACATAATTGGAAACCGGTTCGATCAGATGCTGACAATCCAGCCGCAGAACAGCACGTCGGAAGAATACCAGACATACTGTGTCGTGGACGGGAACCTGCTTCGGAGCGGGGGAATAATCGTGACCGCGAAACACGTGGCCGTCCGCAACAACCTTGTATACAACCACGGTATCAGCCTGAGCAGTCACCCGCTGGTGGGGATACCCGATGACGTGACGATATTCAACAACTCCTGCTACGGCACGAACACCACGCTGGTGTCCGGCGGCGCGACCAACACGGTGATCATGAACAACCTTTTCCACACGACAACATCGTTGCAATATGCGCAGGGCATCAGCCTGAACAATACGCTTGACAACTACCGGATCGACAACAACATCTATTACGCCCCCAACCACCCCGAGCCGCTGTGGTTCTCGGCCAACGGGGTCAACATCGGCCGCAGCGGGTTCAGCAACTGGCAGGCGGCGGGCGCCGATGTGCACGGCATGATGGCCGACCCGGTGTTCGTCTCCATCGACTCATCCTCGACTGATTTTCTAAAACTGGACGCGACCAGTCCCGCGCGGGACGCGGGCGCCGGGACACGACCGACGACGACCCGTTGGCGGCCGGCCTGGACACGCAGCTCGACG
>CAZJJT010000056.1:9348-14524 GCA_964546395.1 uncultured Fibrobacterota bacterium | reverse complement strand
CAAGGGGCTGCTTGTCCTGCTCGGCGTGCACGTCGACGATACCGAATCGCAGGCCGACTGGCTGGTGGCCAAGTGCGCCGAGTTGCGCATATTCGATGATGGGACAGGGGAGATGAATCGCTCGCTGGAGGAGTGCGGCGGGGAAGCCCTGGTGGTGTCGCAGTTCACGCTGCTGGCCGACGTGCGTAAGGGACGGCGGCCGTCGTGGCACTACGCGGCGCCGCCCGGGAAGGGGCGTGCGCTGTACGAGTACTTCGTAGCGCAGCTCGGCGCGCGTATTTCCACTGTAGCCACCGGTGTGTTCGGGGCCATGATGGAGGTGGAGCTGGTGAACGACGGGCCCGTCACTCTCGTGCTGGAGCGGGGGATTGCCGCCGGCTCCTGAGTGCTACTGCCGTACCACCGCATACGCCACCGTTGTGCGCCACGGCACGTCGCGTGCGGCAAGGGCGGTCTGAAGGGCGAGGCGCACCTGTTCGGCCTTGTCTGTACCGACGGATTCGCGCAGCAGTTGACCCAGTGAGGGCCGGTCGCCCGCGTCGGTCTGACGGAACCAACGGGTGATCTCCACACGAGAGAACCTGCGCACCGTGTGCTCCTCCACACTGCGGACTTCGATCGACCCCGCCCCTGTGGCGTTGAGCATCGTGGCAACCGAGTCGAGATGTGGCGTGCCGGTCGCGCCGAGCAGTTGTTCCTCGCACGCCGCCAGTGCCGAGCGCAGCTGCGCGGGCAGTGCCGAGAGGTCGCCGCACTCGGCCAGAGGCCGTCCGGCGCGAACAGTCTCGGCCAGTGCCAGCGACCCTCCGGGCGCAAGCAGCGCGAGCACGCGCTTGAGCGCCGTCACCGTGTCGGGCATCTCGCGCAGGATGTTGCGCCCGACCACTGCGGTGAACCGTACCTCGCCGCCGGCTTCGCGCCGCAGCGCCGCGTCGAAACCGTCCCATGCCGCCTGCACGATCTGTGGCCGGCTCAACTGGTCCATCGATCGCACGATTCCGCTGAGCGTGTCGTACGACCGACTGTCGTGCGCAAGCGCCCACACCGCACCGTGCCGCACCCGGCGCGCAGCCTCGAGCGTGAGCAGGCCGGTCCGTGCATGGAGGTCGAGCACCATGCTGTCGGCGCTCACTCCGGCCAGGTCGAGGAGGCGGTCGCGTACCAGCGCCAGCAGTTCGCCCCGGTGGCTCGTGGTTCGCTGTGACCACTCACCGGCTTGCGCTTTCGATCCGGTCTGTACCTGCTCCGCGAGCCCGTCCTGGTCCCCCCCGTCAACCATCGCCTCCACCTGCGCTTCACGCTGGCGCAGCACCCGCTCGCGTATCGCGGCCTCGTGGCCCTGCGAGCCGGGCTGGTAAAACACGCGTCCCTGAAGGCTTTCGGGGAGATACTGCTGCGCCACCCAGTGGTCGCGGTAGGCATGCGGGTAGAGGTAGCCCTGGCCGTGGCCGAACCCCTCGCTGTCGCGGCTCGCGTCCATCAGGTGTGTCGGCACCTCGGCCTCCATCTCGTGGCCCACCGCGTCCAGCGCATCGAAGAACGCCATGGCAGAGTTGCTCTTGGGAGCGGTGGCGCAGTAGACGCAGGCGTGGGCAAGGTGGTAGCGCCCCTCGGGCATGCCGATGAAATCGAACGCCTGCGCGGCACTCATCACGACCGTGAGCGCGTGTGGGTCGGCCATCCCGATATCTTCGCAGGCAAGGATTGCCAGGCGCCGGAAAATGAACCGGGGGTCTTCGCCCGCATACACCATCCGCGCCATCCAGTACAGCGCCGCATCGACATCCGAGCCCCGTACCGACTTGATAAACGCCGAGATCGTATCGTAGTGCGCATCACCGTCCTTGTCGTACAGAAGCGCGCGTTGCTGAATCGACTCCTCCGCCGTGGCACGGTCGATTTGCACCACCCCGTCAACCGCTTCGGTGGTCTCCACCGCCAACTCGAGTGCGTTGAGCACGCTCCGCGCATCGCCGTTGGCCACGTCCACCAGGTGCTCGAGCGCATCGTCGGCCAGTGCAATCCGCTGGTTGCCGTAGCCGCGCTCGGCGTCGCCGAGCGCCTGGAACGCCACGCGGCGCAGCGCCTCGGCGTCGAGCTTGCGCAGCTGGAAGATGCGGGAGCGCGAGACGAGCGCCTTGTTGACTTCGAAGTAGGGGTTCTCGGTAGTCGCCCCGATCAGTATCACGAGGCCGTTCTCAACATGCGGCAGGAGCGCGTCCTGTTGCGCCTTGTTGAACCGGTGGACTTCGTCGACAAACAGAATCGTGCGCCGGTTGTGCAGCTCGAGCGACTGCCGGGCGGTCTCGACCGACTCGCGGAGTTCCTTGACACCGGCGAGGACCGCGTTGATCGAGAGGAACTGCGCCTTCGTGGTATTGGCGATGATACGGGCGAGCGTAGTCTTGCCGGTACCGGGCGGGCCGTAGAAGATCAGGCTGGAGAGCTGGTCGGCCTGGATCGCGCGCCGCAGCAGGCGGCCGGGCCCGACGATATGCTCCTGCCCGATGAACTCATCGAGGGTGCGCGGCCGCATGCGGTCGGCGAGGGGCGCCCGTTCGCGCAGAACATCGGCGGCACGTCGTTTGAACAGGTCCTGGTTCCGGCCCTTGTCTGCAGCCATGGTGAGGCAATATACGTCCACCGGCGCGGCTGCTTCGGTACAAGCGTTGGGGCACGCCGCGGCGTGCCCCGACTGCGTTCCCTGTTCCCTCCAGCTACGTTGGCGGTCCTGAGCGGCGCGCGTGCGCGAGGCCAGCACGCGCTTGCAGGAGCATTGCCTGCAGTTCGGGTGCCTTGTAGTCCTCGTAGGTCCACGAGAAATGGCGGTAGCGGCCGGCACGGAAGTGAAGGGTGACTTCGGCGTAGATGCCGCGCTCGAGGTGGAGGCGGTGGTAGAAATCCTTGGTGGAGGCGAGGACCAGCTTGTCGCGCGAGAGATAGCCGGGGTCGATATTCACGGTGCGGCCCGCGCTGCCGGCCAGTTCCCGTTCGAGCGCGTTGGTGCGGAGCTTGACTTCCGCAAGCCGCTCGCGCGCGAACGGTGCGGCGAATACGAGATAGCGCTTCTGCAGGCCGGCGCCCATCTCTTTCTCGTAGTACGAGGTAAACCCGAACGGCACGGGGCCGTACTGGTGGGCGATGCCGCCGAACGCCGACTGGAGTTGCTCCACAACGCGTTGCACAGGTGCGTCGGGGGAGTGCATGAGCGCGGCGAACAGCTGCACCGGTTCGGGGAGACGTGGACTTCCCATGATGAGCAGGAAAATACGCGGGGACTGCTGCGCAGGGCCGCGATCGCGGCCCCGCCATCCGTACTCGCACGCGTTCCACTCCGAAGGCCGATGCGGAGGTCGCGCACACACTATTTTAGCCCGCTTGTGTTTTCCGCAAAATGCGTAACGGGGTTCAGTAATTCCCGTACGCGTGCGGTCCCTGAAGGAGTGCGGTCTTGTTCGGCACACGTTCGTTTTCGGGCGGAGTTCACCCGCCTCACAGCAAGCACGCAACAGAGCACCTCGCCGTAGAGCCGCTTGCGGCCCCCGCCAGGGTTGTCATCCCTCTCTCGCAGCATATCGGCGCACCGGCCCGGGCCTCGGTGAACGCGGGCGATGAAGTCCTGGTCGGGCAGGTGCTCGGCGAGGCCGGCGGGTTCGTATCGTGCCCGGTGCACAGTTCGGTGGCAGGCAAGGTGCTGTCGGTCGGCCCGTTTCCGCATGCATCGGGCAGGGCGGTGGCCGCCGTGGAGATCGAGAACAACGGCAGCGACAGCGAGGCGCCGATGGTGGCGCCGGTGAGTGACTGGCGCGCGGCGGACGCGAAGCGACTGGTGGACGCCGTGCAGGCGGCCGGTATCGTGGGGATGGGCGGCGCGAGCTTCCCGACCCATGTCAAACTGAGTCCGCCCGAGGGCAAGACGATCGATACGCTGATTATCAACGGCGCCGAATGCGAACCGTATCTCACTGCCGACCATCGGCTCTTGCTCGAGCGTACTACCGAGGTACTCGACGGAGCACTCATCATCAAGAAGATCCTGGGCGCGCAGCGTCTGCTTGTCGCGATCGAGACCAACAAGCCGGACGCGATTGTCGAAGTGAAGAAGGCGCTCCAGGGCGAAATGGGCAGGGAGGCCGAACTGGTGCGGTTGCGCACCAAGTACCCGCAGGGCGGTGAGAAGCAACTTATCAACGCGGTGACCGGCCGCGAAGTACCCTCCGGCGGTTTGCCGATGGATTGCGGCTGTGTCGTACAGAACGTGGGCACGGCGCTGGCGGTGTACGAAGCGATTGCGCGGGGCAAGCCGCTGTACGAGCGCGTGGTGACTGTCACCGGACCGACTGTCGCCGAGCCGCGCAACCTGCTGGTGCGCATCGGTACACCGGTGCGGGCGCTGCTGGAGCACTGCAGAGCCGACATGGTCCGGACCCGCAAGGTGGTGATGGGCGGGCCGATGATGGGCAATGCGCAGCAGGACCTGGACGTGCCGGTGATGAAGTCGACCTCGGGCATACTTGCGCTGGACAGCGTGACGCCTGCGGAGCGGGCATACGACTGTATCTGGTGTGGCAACTGCCACCGCGTGTGCCCGGTTCACCTGGTGCCGTCCCGGTTTGCGCGGCTGTCGGCGGCGGGCCGGCACGAGGAAGCGGTGGCGTGGGGGTTGATGGACTGCATGGAATGCGGCTCGTGCGCGTTTGCGTGTCCGGCACAGATCAACCTGGTGCACCATATCAAGTTGAGCAAGTACCATGTGCAGGCCCTCCGGGCCGCGCAGAAGAAGCAATAGCGGGAGCGAGGGGGCTCGAACGGACGCATGCAGGACACTGGCGAACAGCTGCTGACAGTATCGGTTGCGCCGCATATCCGCCACGGCGAGTCGGTGCGCTCGGTGATGGCGTGTGTGGCGGCGGCGCTGCTGCCGGCACTGGCCATGGGCGTGTACGTGTTCGGGATGCGCGCGCTGTGGCACACGGTGGTGTCGGTGGCGACGGCCCTGATTGTCGAGGCGGTTGCGGCGCGGATGCTCAGGCGCGGAACAACGCTCGGCGATCTCAGCGCGGTGGTGACCGGCATGCTGGTGGCGTACAATATTCCGCACACGGCGCCGCTGTGGATGGGAGCGTTGGGGTCGGCGTTTGCGATAGGCGTGGCCAAGATGGCGTTTGGCGGACTG
>CAZJJT010000056.1:0-9338 GCA_964546395.1 uncultured Fibrobacterota bacterium | reverse complement strand
GGGCACAACTTCGTGAATCCGGCGCTTGCGGGCCGGGCCTTCCTGATGGCGTGCTATCCGAGTGAGATGACCGTGTTCGGCGTGCCGTTGCGGGGGGTTGTGGACGGTATCGACGGCGTATCGGGTGCTACGCCGCTGCGGCATATCAAGGATGCCGTGGCGGGGGGCGGGTTCCAGGCGCTGGATTTCCAGGAAGCGCTTCCGCATCTGTTCTGGGGCGATATCGGCGGGTGTATCGGTGAGGTCTCGGCGGCGGCACTGCTGATTGGCGCCGCGTTCCTCCTGTACAAGCGGATTGTGGGGTTTGCGATCCCGGTGGTGTATGTCGGGACGGTGTTCCTGCTGTTCTGGCTGTTCAACGGCACCGGCGACTTCTTCACCTCCGAGGCGCTGCTCGTGCCGGTGTACCACGTACTGGCGGGCGGGTTGATGCTCGGGGCGTTGTTCATGGCCACCGACATGGTGACTTCGCCGATTACCATGCGTGGGCAGGCGCTGTTTGCGTTGGGGTGCGGTATCCTGACCTTCGCAATACGGAAGTGGGGGGGCTACCCGGAAGGGGTGTCGTACTCGATTCTGTTGATGAACTGCGTGTCGCCGCTGATCGACCGCTACGTGCGGCCGCGGCGCTACGGGGAGGGCGGTCGCCGTGGGTGAGACCGTGCGCATGGTGGTGGTCCTCGTGGTGATTGCTCTGTTCTCGGGGCTGGCCGTGGGCATCACGAACAACAAGACCGCGGACCGTATCCGGCAGATTCGTACCGCGAGCCGGACCGCAGCTGTCCAAGCCGTGCTTCCCGCAGACGCGGCAATAGAGGAGCGCCGCGGTGACAACGGACTTCCGGAGCAGTACTGGGTCGCGGTGCGCGATTCGGAGACGGTTGCGTACGCGTTCCCGGCTTCCGCGCGCGGCTATTCGAGCGATATCAAGGTGGTTGCCGGTGTCGATACTTCGGGGGTGATTCTCGGGGTGAGCGTGTTGGAGCAGAAGGAGACCCCGGGGCTGGGCACGCGGGTGGCGGAAGTAGTGTCGAAACGGTACATCTGGGGCGGGTTCGGGGGGACCGAAGAGAAGGCCGAGCCGTGGTTCACCGAGCAGTTTGAGGGGCTTGACCTCGACGAGCGGATCGAGATCGACAAGAGCGGGGAGTGGCACACGCTGGACGAGGCGGCCCGGATGAGGCTCGAAGAGCGGAACACGGTTTCGGCGATCAGCGGCGCCACCATCAGCACTAGAGCGGTGCGGACCGCGCTGGAGACGACTGTGTACCCGTATATCCGCGAGCTGCGCGAGAGGAACTGAACCATGCTGCTGCTTCGCGAACTCAAACGCGGTGTGCTCACCGAGAACCCGATCCTGGTGTTGGCGCTCGGACTGTGCCCGTCGCTGGCAGTCAGCACCTCGGTGGAGAACGGTGTGGGCATGGGCGCCGCGGCGACATTCGTGCTAACCGCGTCCAACGTGATTATCTCGCTCACCCGGCGGGTGATTCCCGACAAGGTGCGTATCCCGTGCTTCATCGTGGTGATCGCGACGTTTGTCACCATGGTGGAGCTGGTGCTGAAAGCGTACCTGCCGGCCCTGGACGCGAAGCTGGGGATATTCGTGCCGCTGATCGTGGTGAACTGTATCATACTGGGCCGCGCCGAAGCGTTCGCGTCGAAGAACGGTGTGGGCCGCTCGCTGCTGGACGGGCTGGTGATGGGGCTGGGGTTCACGGCGGCGCTGGTGGTGCTGAGTGCAATCCGCGAGCTGCTGGGCAGCAACAAGCTGCTCGGGCTGCTGGTGATTCCGGGATACAGGCCCATGAGCGTGTTCATGCTCGCGCCCGGCGGGTTCTTCACGATTGCGCTGGTGATGGGTGTGGTGAACTACCTGAAGACCAGAAAGGCGGGGGCGTAGCCCATGGAACCTGCCGTCCTGCTCCAGATAGCCATCGGCGCGATACTGATCAACAACTTCATTCTATCGCGGTTCCTCGGTCTGTGTCCGTTCTTCGGTGTGTCGAAGAAGCTCTCGAGCGCAATCGGCATGGGCCTGGCGGTCATCTTCGTGATGAGCGTGGCGACGCTGTTTACGTGGAGTATCCAGAAATGGGTGCTGAGCCCGTACGAAGTTGAATACCTGCGCACCATCGTGTTCATCCTCGTGATTGCCTCGCTGGTGCAGTTGGTGGAAATGGCGCTGCAGAAGTATGTGCCGGCGTTGTACGAAGCGCTTGGGATCTACCTGCCGCTGATTACGACAAACTGCGCGATACTGGGCGTGGCAATCATAAACACTGAAGTGAACCCGTATACCGGTGTCGGGTACACGATGGTGGAGTCGGTGGTGAACGCGGCTGCCTCGGGGGTGGGTTTTACGCTCGCGCTGGTGCTGATGGCGGGGATACGGGAGCGGCTGGAGTTCGCGCGTATTCCCAAGCCGCTGGAGGGGCTGCCCATCGCGTTTGTCGGCGCGGGCCTGATGGCGCTGGCGTTCCTGGGGTTCTCCGGGTTCAGTTTCTCATAGTCTGCGGAGGCGTTGAACGTGGTCCTGTTCCTTCCTGTTGCGGTTGTCGGTGCGACCGGTCTCTTGTTCGGTATCGGTCTGAGCATCGCTTCACGCAAGCTGGCCGTGCCGGTTGACCGGCGGATCGAGCAGATCCTCGGTCTTCTGCCGGGTGCCAACTGTGGCGCGTGCGGCTACCCGGGGTGCAGCGCGTTTGCCAAGGCAGTGGCCGAGGGCAAAGCCAAGCCCGGCGGGTGCGTGCCGGGAGGGGGGAAGGTGGCGGCGGATGTCGCCGAGGTAATGGGCGTGGAAGCAGGGACTGCCGACCCCGTGATGGCGGTGGTGCACTGCAAGGGCGGCACCGCCGAAGCCACACGGCGTGGGGTCTACACAGGCATTGCCGACTGCAACGCCGCAGTGCTCGCGGGCAACGGCGACAAGGTGTGTCAGGAAGGGTGTCTGGGGCTGGGCTCCTGCGTGGCGGTGTGCCCGTTTGACGCGATTCATGTGAATGAGAACGGCGTGGCCGTGGTGGATGAGGCGAAGTGCACGGGGTGCGGCGCGTGCGTGGCGGCCTGCCCTCGCAGGATCATCTCGCTGGTCCCGCGTGACCACCGCATATTCCTTGCGTGCTCCAACCACGAGCGGGGCGCGAAGGTCAAGAAGTACTGCACGGTGGGGTGCACCGCGTGCACGCTGTGCGTCAAGGCGACGCCGTCGGGTGCGATCACCATGCAGAACAACCTCCCGCAACTCGACTACTCCACCGGCGAGACCTATATCGTGGCGGCTCACAAGTGCCCCTCGAAGTGCTTCGTGGATCTTGTCAAGGTACGGCCCGTGGCGAACATCGACACGAAGTGCGACGGGTGTGGCAAGTGTGTGGCTTCGTGCCCGGTGAAAGCGATTACGGGCGAGCAGGGCGGACGGCACGCGGTTGACAAGGCGAAGTGTATTGGCTGCGGTCTCTGCATTGACGCCTGCCCGGTGCATGCGATCGCCATGTGGGGCGGCCTGGGCTACTCCACCGGTGAAGGGCGCACGAGGCGCACTGCCTGAACTCAGTAGGGCCGGAAATCCGGCTTGGCCGGCATCGACAGCACCGTCTCCGCAATCAACTCCGCCGCACGCTCCAGGTCGGTGAGCGTGCACATCTCCACCGGCGTGTGCATATAGCGGTTGGGGATTGACACCAGCGCAGTGGCGACACCCGAACGGCTTGTCTGCAGCGCGGCGGCGTCAGTGCCTGGAATCCGGGGCTCCGCGGCCCACTGCACGGCAATCTTGCGTCGCTTCGCGCTTTTCACCAGCATCTCTTCGAGCCGTGCGTTCGTGTTGGCCCCGCGGTGGAGAATGGGCCCGGCGCCGAGCGAAACGTCGCCGAGGGTCTTCTTCTCGATGCCCGGCGCGTCGGTCGCAAACCCGACATCCACGGCGATTGCCGCGTGGGGATCGATACCGAACCCCGCGGTGGTGGCGCCGCGCAGACCGAGTTCCTCCTGGACTGTCGAGACGCTGAAGAGGGCCACTTTCAGGCGCTTGCGCTCCGTGGACACCAGCCGTGCCGCTTCAGAAACCACGAACGCTCCGGCCTTGTCGTCCCAGGCCTTGCTGACCACGCGGTTGTTGAGCAGCAGCTGGTAGTCGGCTACCACGCAGGCTGCGTCGCCTACGCGCACGTGCTTCTGCGCTTCCTTGCGGTTCTTCGCACCGATATCTATCCAAAGATGCTTGATCTCCACCGCCTTGTCCCGCTCCTCCTTCTCGAGAAGGTGGATCGGCTTGCGACCGATTACGCCCGGCACCTTCGATGTGCCAAGGAACCGTACTCTCATCCCCGGCAGCACTGCAGCATCCACGCCCCCGATCGCCCCGAAATAAACGAACCCATTCTCATCTATATACGTGACCATCAGCCCGATCTCGTCGCAGTGCCCCGCGAGCATCACCCGTGTCGGCGCCGACACGTTCAGCGCGGCGATGACGTTTCCGTGTACGTCGACTCGCACCGAATCGGCAAATGGCGCGGTGCGCCTCTTCCAGAGCGTCTGGCCCTGGGATTCGAGGCCGGAAGGGGTGCTGGTTGCCAGCAATTCCTTGAGGAACGTGAGGGAGTCTCTGTTCACGACGGTTTCTCCAGGCGACTGTGTGACCCGAGTCACACACGGTGGTTCGGCCAATAGATGAAAATACATGGTGTTAGGGACGGCACAAGCGGTTGTGGTGTGCAGGCGATTGACGCACGACACCTTGTTGGGTATAATAGAGGAGTAGTTGGGAGTGGGCCCCTGAAGGGAGGGACGATGCTCTGGTCGAAGACGCACTGCACGCGCTGTGAGCACTATCGGTCATGTCCGCTCAAGACGCGTCTCTTCATCAACTACTGCGGTTCGCGTAAGGAGCACGTGGCGCAGGATATCGACGCGGCGCGGGTTGATTGTCGCGCACGGCGGTCGTTCGTGGTCAAGTACCGTCGGCCCGGCCTACTGATACGGCCCCAGGCGGTGCATTCCTAGGGTCTGCACGGCCGCCTAGTATTTTGCGGCGCGGATGACCCATCTGTGCCCGACACTCCACACGGAACTGACCCGCCACGGCGGCAGAGCGGCCCTCATGGCTGTTCTGGCGCTGATTGGGGGATGTGCACCCCTTGCGACCATGTCGCCACCGGATACCGGTGCCGGAGGGAGTAGCCAAGGTGGTCCTGTGGTCCGGCTGCCCGCACCACTGCCGCAGTGTGCGGCGCTGGGCCTGCTCGTAGAGAGGGCGGAGGAAGTGGCGCGGGGGGGTGACTACGCCCTGGCGCATCGCCTGGCCAGGACCGTGCTTGAGAACCTGGCTTCGGACCAGGAAGCGGGTGCGGAGGATGTGGCCGGCGTGGACGAGCTGTACCACCGTGTTGCCACGGTCTATGTCGAGCTTCTGCCGCCCGCCTACTCGGACAGTGTCGACGAAGACATTGCGATGCTGGTGTTCGAGGGTCAGATGGGCGAGTTGGTCGATTCGATACGGGTGAGCATAGACGACACGGTGCTGACACGCATGGTGAATTGCCAGCGGATGACGGCGTACTCGGTGCCGATGGCATACAACGACAGGACGATGAGAGCACTGGCGTTCATCGCACGGGCACGTGAGACCCAGATGGCGCGGTGGCTTGGGCGGGCAAGGACGTACCTGCCGGTGATCCAGCGACTGGCTGCAGACAGCGGGCTGCCCGTCGACCTGACCTACCTGCCGCTTATCGAGAGCGGGTTCAACCCGCGTGCCTACTCCTATGCACACGCATCGGGCATCTGGCAGTTCATCGCGTCCACCGGCTCCCGCTACGGTCTTCGCCGCAGCTACTGGCTCGACGAGCGGCGAGACCCGATCCGCTCGACGCAGGCGGCGCTGGCCTATCTGCACGAGCTGCACAACGAGTTCGACGATTGGTACCTGGCACTGGCGGCGTACAACTGCGGTGAGAACGGGGTACGGCGGGCGGTCTCGACGGCCGGCGTGAGTGACTACTGGCAGCTCACGCTTCCGCAGCAGACCATGGACTACGTGCCCAAGTACCTCGCGGCGATGATGGTGGCGAGGAACCCGTCCTGCTTCGGCATGCCGGAGCTGGACACGAGCGCAGTGTTTCCTGACACGGTGTTGGTAAGCGACTGTATCGATCTGGGGGTGATAGCCCGGGGGCTGCGGGTGACGCTCGACACGCTCGAGCAGCTCAACCCGCACATGCTGCGGTGGTGTACGCCGCCGAACATGGACAACGTGATCCTGTACCTTCCCGCCGGCACGGCCGACAAGTACCGCTCATTCGCCAAGCGCCTGACTCCTTCGCAGAAGGTGAGTTGGGAGCGGTACCGGGTTGCCCCGGGTGACAACCTGATAGGCATCGCGAACCGGTTCGGGACGTCGGTTGAGGCAATTCGATCGGTCAACAAGCTGCGCAGCAGCCGCATCGTCGCGGGCAAGTACCTGTACATCCCCGTGGCTGCTACGGGACGGTTCTCGCCGCCGGAGCAGAAGCCGGTTGCGGAGGCCGGCGGGGGCGGCAGCAGGGGCGGCTCGCTCAAGTATCAGGTCCGACCCGGTGAAACGCTGTCGGGAGTGGCGTCGATGTTTGATGTCAGTGTGCAGGATATCTGCCGGTGGAACGGGCTGGCTGATCCGCACGAGGTGCGGGCGGGAGCCATACTGGAAATCCGGCTGGGCAAACGGGCGACCGCGGCGAGTTCTCCGGCGGCTCCGGCACGGCCTGCGGGCCCGAAGAAGACGTACACGGTGCGGGCCGGTGACAATCTGAGCAGCATTGCCGCGGCGATGGGGGTGGCGGTGGGCGATCTGGCGGAATGGAACGGTCGCACGCTGAGGAACGCCACCATCCGGGTGGGCGAGACGCTGGTGTACTACGGCGGGAGGCCTGAGCCGGCGGGGGTGACCTCACGGACCGAAACCGGAGATACGATTCTGTACCAGGTCCGCTCGGGGGACAACCTGAGCCGCATCGCGGAGCTGTTCGGTTCGACGGTTGAGCAGCTGGCGCGGCTCAACGGTCTGGAGCGTACTGCGGTGATACGCACGGGGGACCTGCTGCGCGTGACGCTGAGTGCGGGCGGTGAGCGTGGTGTCGAGCGGCGACCGGAGCCCCGTGGCTCGGGGGAGGCGGCAGGGAAGGGGAAGCTGGTGTACTACGAGGTACGCAAGGGCGACACGCTCTGGGGTATCTCGCGGCTGTTCGGCGTGAGTGTTGAGCAGCTTCGTGCGGTGAACGGTCTTGGGCCGAAGGGTGCCATCACCCCGGGAGACACACTTCGTGTAGTGCTGAAGGAGGGGTTGTGAAACGGGAGAACAGAACATGGATGTGGGTGACACTGATCTTGTTGCCGGTTGCGGCCGGCGTGGTGCTACTCAGTATCGACCGCGCTTCGAACGGTTCGGTGTTCGGTGACAACAGGCAGGTGGGCCTGGTGCGGGTGGAGGATGTCATCTACAGCTCGGAGCGGTGCGTCAAGCAGCTGCGGCAGTACGCCGACGACCCCGATATTGCGGGGGTGGTGCTCCGACTCAACTCGCCGGGCGGGGCTGTGGCCCCGTCGCAGGAGATCTACCACGCCGTGGCAGCGTTCCGGCAGAGCGGCAAGCCGATTGTGGCCAGCATGGACAACGTTGCCGCCTCGGGAGCCTACTACATCGCCAGCGCGGCCGACCGGGTGTTTGCCAACCCCGGGACTATCACCGGCAGTATCGGTGTTATCATGCGCCTGTCGCGGGTGCGCAAGCTGTTCGACAAGGTCGGCGTCGAATTCGAGACGATCAAGACCGGGGAGTACAAGGATATTGGCAGTCCGCACCGCGAAATGACCGAGCGGGAGCGTCGCCTGCTGCAGAGACTGGTTGATGACACGCATGAGCAGTTTATCGAGGATGTGGCGGTGGGGCGGGCGATGGAGGTGGACGTAGTACGCGGGCTGGCGGACGGGAGGGTGTTCACGGGGCGGCAGGCGGTAGCGAGCGGGCTGGTGGATACACTCGGGGGATTGGAGGACGCAGTTCGTTACGTACGCGAGGCGACGGGCCTGCCGGAGGATGCAGGGGTGCACGAGAAACACTCGCGTTTGCCGTTCTGGTGGGACATGGTTCCTGAGGAGTTGTCGCGGGGTGTACAGCGCGTGCTGGAGCATGAATTGCGCCCCGGCGGGATATATTATCTTAGCGAGCAATGGTAACAGTGACGGATGGTGGTCCGTCGGAACGTTCACACACAAAGGGAGGAACCATGGGTCTGAACAATCTGCTTGCCGAGATTGAACTGCTCAAGGCCGAATACGAGAAGTTCGAACGGGGCAACAAGTCCGCCGGGACGCGTGCGCGCAAGCACCTGCAGACTATCAAGAAGCTTGCCCAGGACGTGCGTGTGGAGATACAGAACAAGAAGAGTGACGGCTGATCGAGTGTGCAGCCGGCGCTGTGCCGGCTCTGGTGGATGCGGCGCGGAGGAGGTGTCCTCCTGCGCCGTTTTTTGTGCATGCCGGAGCACAATAACGTTCGTGCCGCGACGAACTCCAGTACTCGCGGAGGGGTCTGCCGGGTCAGGGGCTCCGCGGGAACGCGTGTGCAGACTGCTGTCTGCTTTTGACTTTCGCGGTACCGAGAAACGATTTTTGACGCCTTCAGCCGGCACAACCCACCGGGTGGTGTGGGGCGAGGCTGAGAGAGTGTAGTTCCTTTTCCATTCGCCGGGAGAGTGTGGATATGGGTTCTGTGTCTGACGGCATCATGCTGGAAGTCGACAACCTGTCCAAGAACTTCGGCTCGTTCAAGGCGCTGAAGAACTTGTCGTTCCAGGTTCGTCGAGGCGACGTGTTCGGGTTCCTGGGGCCCAACGGCGCCGGCAAGACCACGACCATGCGGATCGTGACGTGTTTCATGCCGGCCTCGGAGGGAAGTATCAAGGTTGCGGGGATTGACACCCGTGAGAACGACCTTGAGGTCCGCCGCAAGATCGGCTACCTCCCCGAGAGCAATCCGCTGTACAACGACATGGACGTCGATGAGTACCTGCGGTTCACCGGGAAGGTACGGGGGATGGCGGGTGAGGCGCTGAGCAGGCGTATCGGCGAGATGTGCGACACCTGCGGCCTCAGTGCCATGCGGCGCCGCCAGGTGGGCAAGCTGTCCAAGGGGTACCGCCAGAGGGTCGGCCTCGCGCAGGCGCTGATGCACGACCCGGACCTGCTCATTCTCGACGAGCCGACGTCGGGGCTTGACCCCAACCAGATCATCGAGATCCGCCAGCTGATCAAGCATATCGGGCAGGAGAAGACGGTCATCTACTGCTCGCATATCCTGT
>CAZJJT010000055.1:0-14661 GCA_964546395.1 uncultured Fibrobacterota bacterium | reverse complement strand
CACGAGATCTCGTTCTCAGGCGGGATAAGCACCATGAACGAGTTCTGGGGCGACTTCCCCTGGGTGATACCGGACATCGAGGCGCCGCAGACGAAGATACGCGTCCGTTCGTACCAGGAAGACGCGTACGGGACCACGACCGCCCCGTTCAGTATCACCTCCGCGTCCGCTGCAGTCTCCCCGCCGGCAATCAGTGCGGAAGGCCGACAGGCGCGGGCCGTGCTCTACGATGCGCTCGGGCGCCGGGTCGGCACGGTGTCCCGCGTGCAGTCGCACGCCCCGGGTGTGTACCTGCTGCGCACCGATGATACACGCAGAACAGTGAGCCGGGTACTCTCCCGGTAGCCGCAGTCAGAGCGCGTTCCGGCCGGAGTGCTGTCCCCTTGGTACCCCACCCCCGCTTCGGCCGGATCGCCACGCGGCGTTCACGTGCGTGTCGAGAGCGCTCCCTTGCGCACCGCCGCAATCCGTCCCGCGTAGTCATCGGAGTTGAACACGTAGTTGCCGGCAACGAAGACGTTGGCGCCGGCGGCGCTGCACTCGGCCGCCGTCTCTCCGTTGATCCCGCCATCCACTTCGATGTCCAGTTCGGGACGCCGTCGCCCCGCCTCTTCACGCACGAGACGCACCTTGTCGAGCATCTCGCGGATGAACGACTGGCCGCCGAACCCCGCGTACACGGTCATGATCAGCACCTGGTCGATACTCTCGAGGTGCGGAAGGAACAGCTCCGCTGGTTTGTCCGGGTTCACTACCACACCGGGCCGCACTCCGTTCCTGCGAATCGCGGCAATGTCCTCAGGCACACCTCTGCTTGTCTCGGCGTGGAATGTCAGCGTGTCGGCGCCCGCGCTGCAGAACGCATCGAAGTAGCGGTGCGGCTCGACTATCATCAGGTGCACGTCCAGCGGAATGCTCACGCACTTCTTCACCGCCTCCACCACCATCGGCCCGAACGTCAGGTTCGGCACGAACACCCCGTCCATCACATCGCAGTGGATCAGATCGGCCCCAGCCTGTTCGGCGTCCTTCACCTCACGCTCAAGTCGCCGGAAATCGGCGGAGAGAATCGAGGGGGCAATCTTGACAGTCGGAAGTGGCGACATGGGCAGTAGCGGGCCGGTTGAGGGGGCAGCCCTACATCGACGCGGCTTCCTTGATCAGCTGCAGCGCGATCTCGTTGCGCTGTATCTGATTGGTGCCTTCGTATATCTGCGTGATCTTGGCGTCGCGCATCCGTTTCTCCATCGGGTATTCGCGCATGTACCCGTACCCCGCCATCACCTGCACCGCATCGACGGTCACCCGCATGGCGACATCCGAGCAGAACAGCTTGGTCATGGCCGATTCCTTCGCAAACTTCTTCTCGCCCGCGTCAATCGTGCGCGCCGTCGCATACAGCAGGGCCCGCGCGGCCTCAAGCTCGGTTGCCATGTTTGCCAGCATGTGCTGCACCGCCTGGAACGACGATATCGCCTGGCCGAACTGCACCCGCTCCCGCGAGTACTTCAGCGCGTCCTCGAACGCACCGGCCGCGATCCCCAGCGCCTGTGAACCGACGCCCGGCCGCGAGTAGTTGAGCGTGTTGATTGCCACGATCGACCCCATACCCTCTCTGCCCAGCAGGTTCGCTGCCGGCACCTTCACATCCTGGAACACCAGCTCGGTGGTACTCGAACCCCTGATACCCATCTTGTCCTCGTGCTTGCCGAACGAGAACCCCGGGGTGCCCTTCTCGATCACAAACGCGCTGATCCCCCGCGCCCCCTTGTCCGGGTTGGTCTTGGCCAGCACCGTGTACACTTCAGCCACCTCGCCGTTGGTAATCCATTGCTTGGTGCCGTTGAGCACGTACTGATCACCTTCCTTGCGCGCCGTCGTCTTCATCCCCAGCGCATCCGATCCCGCGTTGGCCTCGGTAAGCCCGAACGCGGCCAGTGTCTCACCCGACGCGATCTTCGGCAGGTACTTCTTCTTCTGCTCCTCGCTGGCGAACAGCAGTATCGGAAACGTCCCGAGCGCCGTGCCGGCCAACGCGAGCGCGATGCCCCCGCAGGCCTTCGACAGCTCCTCCACTGCCAGGCACAGCTCCATCACCCCGCCGCCCATGCCGCCGTACTCCTCGGGGATGTACAGTCCGCACAGGTCCGCTTCCGCCATCGCCTTCACCACGTCCCAGGGAAACGTCGCCTCGTGGTCATACTTCTCGCGGACCGGCACGATCTTCTTCTGCGCCAATTCGCGTGCGGTTTCCACAATCATCTGCTGCTCTTCAGTGAGAAACCAGTTCATCACGTGCCGCTCCTTTTCCATGGGACTGAATGTGCTGTCTGTCGTAGTGTTGTGTCGCTTCGTACGCGGCCTGCTGCTCGGCCGATTTCTTGCTGTTGCCCTGTCCGTGCCCGAGCACTACCCCGCCCACCGAGACACTCATGCGGAACTGCATGGCATGGTCGGGGCCGCTGGTGTGCACCAGTTCGTAGCGTGGCGCCCCGAACCCGTCCCGCTGCGCCATCTCGAGGATCTCGCTCTTGTAGTTCACGTACTCTTCGTTGTCCACGAACTCCTCGATACGGCAGAAGAGATGCTTCTCGAGGAGACGCCGCGCGCTGCGCAGGCCGCCGTCCAGGTACACTGCCCCCAGTACCGCCTCGAACACGTTGGCGAGCAGCGAGCGCCGCGAGCGCCCGCCCGATTTGCGTTCCGATGGTCCCAGGATCAGAAACTCGCCCAGCCCCATGCTCGTGGCACACTGCGCCAGCACCCGTCGACTCACGACCAGCGACTTGACTTTCGACAACTGCCCCTCGCTGCGTTCCGGGTGCTTCGCGTACAGCAACTCGGTAATCAGGCAGTTCAGCACCGCGTCTCCCAGGAACTCCAGCCGTTCGTTGGATGTGAGCCATGAGCGCTCTCCCTGGGGCGTTGCCGAGCGATGGGTCAGAGACTGCCGGAGCAACGCGGTGTCCTTGAAGCGGTGCGAAAGGATGCGCTCCAGACGGCGCCATGACTGTACGGTGATAGTGCGTCGCCCGCCGGCAAGCGAGCGCACACGCCGCGTCAGCCCCCTAAGCGCCGACCTGAGCCTCTTCATACCTGCCCAGCAGCAGAGACGCGTTGTGTCCGCCAAACCCGAGATTGTTGCTCATTGCGCGGCGCACGGCGCACCGGACCGCGGCGTTGGGCGTGTAGTTGAGCGGGCACTCCGGGTCGGGGTCCTCGTAGTTGATCGTCGGCGGCACCACACCGTCACGGATCGCAAGCACGGAAGCGATGAATTCGATGCCACCTGAGGCACCCAGCAGGTGCCCGGTCATCGATTTCGTGGAACTGATCCTCACCGTGTCAAGCGACTCGCCGAACACCTCGGCAATCGCCATCGACTCGTACTTGTCGTTGAGCGGGGTCGACGTTCCGTGGGCGTTGATGTAGTCGATATCGCCGGGCGTGCATCCCGCAACGTCGAGCGCCATCCGCATCGCCCGCGCCGCCCCTTCACCGTCCGGCGCCGGGTGTGACAGATGGTACGCATCACCGGTAGCACCGTAACCGAGCAACTCCGCATATATCCTCGCTCCGCGCTTCTGCGCGTGCTCCAGGCTTTCCAGTACCACCACCCCCGCGCCCTCGGCCATCACGAACCCGTCACGTTTCCTGTCAAACGGACAGCTCGCCTTCGTTCCCGCCTCGTTGCGCGTCGACAACGCCTTCATGTTGCAGAACCCCGCCAGCGAGATGGGAGAGACGGTTGCCTCTGCACCGCCCGTCACCGCCGCATCCATCATTCCCGCCCGAATCATCAGCCACGCGTCGCCGATCGCGTGCGCACCCGATGCGCATGCGCTTACCACGCTGTAGTTAGGACCCTTCAGGCCGTACTTCATCGAGACCATGCCGGAGGACATGTCCGAAATCATCATGGGAATCAGGAACGGCGACACCCGGCTTGGACCACGCTGCACCAGCTTGGTGTGCTCGTCCTCAAGCGTGCGAATCCCGCCGATACCCGACCCGATGATCGTGCCGATCCGCGCGGGGTCTTCGCTCCCAAGCGTGAGCCCCGAATCGCGGATCGCCTCGTCGGCGGCCCCGACCGCCAGCAGGATCACCCGGTCGGTACGCCGCGCTTCCTTGGCGTCCATCAGATTGCTGCAGTCATACCCTTTCACCTCACCCGCGAGCCGACACGGGTACTCGCTCACATCAAACGCCGTGATCGGGCCGATACCCGACTCTCCCGCGCACAGCGCCCGCCAGTACGACGGGACATCGTTGCCCACCGGGGTAAGGGCACCCATGCCAGTGATCACCACTCTGCGTGCCATGAATCAGAGCCCTCTCTGGATGTAGCAGAAAAGGACCCGTTGTGCCGGGCCTTCACACGGCCGGCACAAGGGCCGGAGAAACGATCACAGAGGACTACAGCTTGCTTGCCAGATAGTCTATGGCATCCTTGACGGTCTTCATCTTCTCGGCGTCTTCATCCGGGATATCGATGTCAAACGCGTCCTCAAACGCCATGATGAGCTCAACCTGATCAAGCGAATCGGCGCCGAGGTCATCGACGAACGACGCCTGCGGCGTGACCTTGTCCTCGCTCACACCGAGTTTCTCGGCGATGATCTGCTTGATCTTGGCTTCCTGTTCGCTCACATCCGCTCCTTTCGCTGTATGTAGCGTCTTCTGTCAGGCAAAGGTCTATAATATGGTTTCGGACATGCTACATCACAAGACCACCGTCGACCGTGAGCACCTGTCCGGTGACATAGTCGGCCAGCGAAGAACTGAGGAACAACACCGCGTTCGCCACGTCCCGCGGCATCCCCAGCTTCTGCATCGGTATCTGGGAGGACAACTTCTCACGGTCGGCCTCCGACAGCTTGTCAGTCATCGCCGTCTTGATGAACCCGGGCGCAACCGCGTTGACATTCACCGAGCGGGTCGCCAGTTCACGTGCCATGGTCTTGGTCAAACCGATGAGGCCCGCCTTCGAGGCCGCGTAGTTGACCTGGCCCGCGTTACCCATGAGTCCCACCACGGAAGCGATGTTGACAATCTTGCCGCCCCGGGCCTTCATCATGGGCCGCGCCGCCTCGCGGCAGCACAGGAACGCACTCTTGAGATTGACGTTCAGCACCGCGTCCCAGTCCTCATCTTTCATCCGTACCGCCAGACCGTCACGCGTAATCCCCGCGTTGTTCACCAGGATGTCCAGCGTCCCGAACTCTTCCAGGAACGCCGCGAACATCGCACTCACCTCTGAGCTTGCCGCCACGTTGGCCTGCAGTGCCAGTCCGCGCCGCCCCTTCGAAGAGACCTCGGCGGCGGTGGCCTGTGCTGTCTCCAGGTCAATATCGCTGACCGCAACGTCGCAGCCGGCGTCCGCCAGCACCAGTGCAATCTCGCGGCCGATACCGCGTCCGCCACCGGTGACCAGGCCGTGTGTACCTGTCAGATCAATCACCACTACCCTCCCGCCCCGGCAGTCACTGCGCCGAGGATGTGACCGAATATACGTTTTCAGCACTACCGCACGACATGACCGCGAGGCCGCTGTCGCAGGCCTTCACCAGTCCCTTGATCACCGCCCCCGGCCCGACTTCCAGGCACGCGCCGTGCTCGAGCGCGCCAATTGCGCTCACCGATTCAACCCACCGCACCGGCGACACCAGCTGCTCGACCAGCAGCTCGCGCAACCGCGCCCCGTCCGTCTCAGGCGTGGCGGTTACGTTGGCAACAACCGGGCAACGCGGCGCTGCGAATGCCACGTCCGACAGCACTGCCGCGAACTCGTCGGCCGCCGGCTGCATCAACGGCGAATGGAATGCGCCGCTCACCGGGAGCACTATTGCACGCTTCGCACCAGCCTGCTTCAGCAGTTCGCACGCCTCGTTCACCGCGGCGGTTTCGCCCGATATGACCGTCTGCTCCGGCGTGTTCTGGTTCGCGGGCACCACCACCCCGCTACCCACGGTTCCCAGGACCTCGCGTATCTTCTCCACGCTCAGCCCGATCACCGCCGCCATGGAACCGGGACGCGCCTTTCCCACCGCGGCCATCAACTCGCCCCGCTTCGCCACGAGCCGGAGTCCCTGCTCAAACGAGAACACGCCCGCCGCATACAGCGCCGCGTACTCACCCAGCGAATGACCGGCGGCGCACACGGCCCGCACGCCCTTCGATACCACTATGTCCACCAACGCCGCCTCAACCGTGAACAGGGCCGGCTGCGTGTTCTGTGTCTCCTTCAACTGCTCCTCGGGCCCCGCGAAGCACAGCGCCCGGATGTCGCGGCCGAGTATCTCGTTCGCCTCATCGAAGCGCCTCCGTGCTTCCACAAACTCCTGTTGCAGGTCGGCACCCATGCCCACCTTCTGCGCACCTTGGCCTGGGAACAAAAACGTCGCGTTCATGACCACTCCTGTTCTCTTCTCCGTTGTACGCCCCTGTTGCCGGGCACACCTAGAACCGTATCACCGCCGCACCCTGCGTCACTCCCCCGCCCAGGGCCGTGATCACCGCCAGCGTCCCCGGACCGATCCTCCCCTCCTGCCACGCTTCGTCGATCGCCAGCGGTATCGACGCCGAGGAGGTGTTACCGTACCGTTCGAGGTTGCTTATCACTTTGCTCATCGGGAGGCCCAGCCGTTCGGCCAGGCCCTGGATAATCCTGACGTTGGCCTGGTGCGGGACCAGCACATCCACCTGGTCCAGGCCCACTCCCGCCTTCCGGCAGGCCTCAAGCGCCTTGTCCCCCATCATGCGCACCGCATTCTTGTAGACCTCGCTGCCCTTCATGCTCATCACGCGGCGCTCGCCAAACGCCGGGAGTGTGAGAATGTCCCCCAGGCTGCCGTCACTCCCCAGGCACACCGAAAGCACACCCCGGTCCGGCTCATCGGTAGCACGCACGACCGCTGCCCCGGCCGCATCACCAAACAGAATGCATGTGGCACGATCGCTCCAGTCGAGCGTACGCGATATGTACTCGGTGCCAACCACGAGGACCGTAGTGCACTGGCCCGACTTGATACACGCATCCGCCATGGCCAACCCGTACACGAACCCCGAACAGGCGGCAGAAAGGTCGAACGCAAACGCCCGCGTGCAGCCCAGCTCATGCTGCATCCGGCAGGCCGTGGACGGGAAGAAGCAGTCAGGCGTGAACGTCGCACACAGCACAGCGTCCACGTCGACCGGATCCACCGCCGCACGCTTCAGTGCGATCCGGCTGGCCTGCACGCCCATCTCGCAGGCAGTAATCGACGAGCCCGGCGGCACAATGCGCCGTTCGCGGATACCCGTCCGCGTCACGATCCACTCGTCGGACGTGTCGACGGTGCGGGCGATATCTTCGTTGGTAACTCGGTTGTCGGGGACACTGGACCCCACCGACAGGATTGCGGATCTCCTAGCGGGCATAGCTGTGTTCGCGTCTCCTGGGGCTGCTGGCGCCATTCAGCGGGATCGCTCCCTGTTTGACAACCGAAATTGTGGTGCCCACGGCACTCGTGACAGCGTGCGCGGAAGAGCGGCCATGCGCCTTCAGCACCACCCCGACCACGCCCAGGAACGGGACCGCCCCGTAATTCTCGGCGTTCAGCACCGCCATCCGTCTGGTCACGTTCGCAAGGAGTTCGGGGTCGGCCGCCAGCACCTTCCCGGTCAGTGCGTAGAAGCTCTCGCACACCTTCAGCATCACGTTGCCCGCAAACCCGTCACACACTATCACGTCGGCGTCACCCGACAGCACACGCGCCCCCTCAATGTACCCCTGGTACCCGGCCATGCGCTCCTTGAGCACCGCGTTCGCATCTCCTATCGCCTGCGTACCCTTGAAGTGCTCCTCGCCCACGTTCAGCAGCGCCACCCGCGCGCGCGCTGTCGAGTAGTACCGATGCATGAACGCAGCGCCCAACTCGGCAAACGACACAAGGTGCTCGGCCCGGCAGTTGATATTCGCCCCCACATCCAGCAGCAGCGCCCGGGCCCCCAGTGCGGTGGGAACGGTCGCGGCCAATGCCGGTCGCGCCACACCTTCCTGTCTGCCGAGCAGAAACACCGATGTCGCCATCAGCACCCCCGTGTCGCCCGCCGACACGGTCGCGTCCACTTCACCGTCCCGCTGCAGCGCGATACTCTTCACTATCGATGAGTCGGGTTGACGGCGCCAGACCTGCGAAGGAGCCTGTGCGGTGGCGTTCGCGGCAGGGCAGTGCAGCACCGAGAGCCATTCGCGGGTGTCGGGCCCACCGCACGAGGCAAGCTGCGACTCAATCGACGTGCGGTCGCCGCACAACACCACCGAAAACGCATCGCCCCACAAACGGCGGGCTTCGAGGACGCCCTGCACAACAACAGGTGTCCCCCCATCGCCGCCGTCCGCGTCGACTGCTATTCGAACCAGGCCCATGGTATCCCGGAGCTACTCTTCCGGCTGCACCATTTCCACACCGGCGTAGTAGCCGCAATGGGGGCACAGACGGTGCGCGAGCTTGGGCTGCTTGCAGTGCGAGCAGAGCGACACCTGCCCGATACGCGCCCGAAGATGAGACCGCCGGCGATCGCGGCGTGTGCGCGAGATTCTCCTCTTGGGAACTGCCATCATCTACTCCTTCCGCGCCGTGCAGGCACGGCAATAGTAAGCGTCTACACCCCCGCTGTTCCTTACTGCCCTTCCGGCCGCTTCCGCAGCTTCTGCAGCGCCTCCCACCGCGGATCGATCTCCTGCGAATCCCGCGGCATGGCGACACCACCCTCCGCCGCTACCCCCATGCACTGCTCACTGCACAGCGGCTTCATCGGTAACGCCGTCACCACTTCGTCAAACAACGCCTGCGCCAGGTCGACCTGCTGGTCCTGGTCGTCATAGCGATACTCGCTGCTGTCATCATCGAGATACCCGCTGTCGCCACGCGATTCACTGCACCGCGCAACTACCACACACGTGCCGGACACCGGCAACGAAAACTCACCCAAACAGCGCGCACACGACAGCACCACGCGCCCCTCATACGACACGCGTATCACAATCTCGTGCTGCGTGCGGTCGATGTCGAACCGGCAGGAGAGCCCCTGTTCGAACCGGGGCCATTCCTCCCCTTCCGGGAACACCGTCACCGTGCGCTGCTGCGTCGAACGGCCCAACGGTACCGAGCAGACGTCGAGTATCATACGTACAAAAGTGGGAAAATACTTCCGATGGCCAACCAGCGCAACAACGCGGGGTCACCGCGCCGAACCGCTACAGCACAATCTGTCCGCTGGCCTTCTGGAACTGCTCGGAGGCCGAACGGGCTTTCTGCCGCATGATCCGCGAACGCAGGTCTTCCTGGTCACTATCCTCGGAACTGTAGAACGAACGGTAGTAGTACGACGCGTCCTTCAGCAGCTGTACCGCCTCTTTCAGCGTCTCGAACACGGTCGTGAAGTACTGCTGAGACAGTGGGATCGCCTCGAATTCCTGCTTGATCTCGTCGGCCTCGCCGGCCGCCGCCGAAGCCCGTGCCACCAGCGCGTCGAAATCCACCGAACGGTCACGGAGGTCCACGGCAGTCATCCGTGTCGACAGCGCCGTACCCCTGGTCACCACCGCACGCAGTTTCTCCGCCAGCGCCGCCTTCGTCTTCTGCTCCTGCCCTTGCTCCGTTTGCTCGCGCAGCTTCGCCTCCTGCTCGCGCAGTTTCTGCTCCGCCAGCTTCATCTCGCGATTGTGCTGCAGACCCACCCCGGCGTTCACGTGCACAACCACCACCCATACCGTTCCCGCAAGCATGAGCGTCGCAACCACGTAGGAAAGTCCCAGCCGCGCCGGGCCATGTGCGTTGATTGCGATGAGATAGGCAAGAAGGGTCAGGCCGGCAATGACAATCAGCAGCAGCACTTCGACGCTCATAACTCCCGTCCTCTCCTTGATATGCGCACCCTGCGGATCGCAGTAGCCCCTACCTCCATAATATAGAAGGTGACTTCGCCAACTGCAAACGCTTCGCCTTTCTCGGGTATCCGGCCCAAGTAGTTGACCAACAGCCCATTGAGCGTTCTTACTTCACCGACCGCCTCAAGCATCTCGCGTGGAACCCAGTCGCCAAGGGTCTCCAGGTGCTCCAGTCCGTCCGCTTCCCGTTCCGATTCCACGGCCTGTGGCTCCACCGTGGTGCCGCCCTGCACTGCCCGCGACAGCAGCGATTCCAACCCGAGCGTGATCGAGAAATAGCCCACGTACCCGCCGAACTCATCCAGCACACACACACCGTTCAGCTTCTCGCGCACCATCAGCCCAATCACTTCCGCAGTCTCCATCGAGCCCGGCACGAACTCAGTCTCTTCCACATGCTGCTTCACCGGTGCCTCCGCCGGCAGGGCCAGCAACACCGACGCGTGCACCATGCCGAGCGGCGCCTCGTCCGCACGCCTGCGATACACCATCGCGACCGTCTGCCGCGCATGCCTCATCCGCTCCAATGCGTCCCCACACGTGGAAACCACGTCCACGGCCACCATCTGTGAGCGGTACACCATGAACCGCCGCACCGGCTGGGCCCCACGCGACAGCACCGCCACGATGCTGTCGCGTTCGTGGGGCTGGATTGCGCCCTGCGCCGCGAATTCGTCTGCCGCGCCGCTCAGCTCTTCGAGCGTTATGTACGGACTGGGAGCGCGAAGCCGCCTGCCCACCAGACCCAGGAAAAATGAGTTCACCGACTGTGCCACCCCCAGCAGGGGCCGCAGCACAATGCTCACGTGGTAGAGGATCGGCGCGATAAGGCGTGAAATCGTCTCGTTGCTTCTCAGCGCCACGTTCTTCGGCGCCATCTCGCCGAACACCAGTATCACCAATGTGGCGCTCACCATGGTGACCACTCCGTGGTGCGCACACCGGTAGTATCTGACAATCGCGTCAACCAGCCCCACTATCGTGACATTGACGAAGATGTTGCCGAGGAGGATCAGCAGCAGCGTGCGCTGCCCGTCCGCCAGCAGCCGATACACCCATCGCTCGGCCTGCGACGAACTGGTGCGCAGACCCCACAGCCGTTCACGCGGGATCGAGAACAGCGCTGTCTCCGAAGCGGAGAACAGCGCTGAGCACAGAAGAAAGAACAGGACCGCCGCAATCAGCAGAACAGGCATCAGAACGGCAGGTCATCGTCGGCAGCGGCTCCCGGGGCCGCCGCGCCGAGCGATTCCTCCACCTGGTTGTACGCCTCGACCGGGGGCGCGGACTGCGTCGAGGAACTCGACCCGCTGTCGCGGCTGTCGAGAAACTGGACATTGTTCGCCACGATCTCGGTCCGCGACTTCTTGTTGCCGTCCCGGTCATCCCAACTGCGGGTCTGAATACGACCCTCGATGTATGCCGCGCGGCCTTTCTTGAGATACTGGTTGATCAACTCAGCCAGCTTGGAGTACGCCACGATGTTGTGCCACTCGGTACGCTCCGGACGCTGCCCGCCGTCCTTGCTCGAAGCCCGTTCGGTGGTGGCGAGTGAGAAGTTGACGACCGGCGTGCCGGAGGGAAGGTACTTCATTTCCGGGTCTCGGCCCAGTCTGCCGATGAGTATGACCTTGTTTACGCTTGCCATGCAGCGACTCCTTTCGTAGGACGCATTGCCGGACGCAGGGCCGGCCCCATGGGTGCTAAATTAGTATGTCGGGCAACGGCCGCGGGGCACACCGCCCGTTACAGATCGGCAACGCGTCTGCTCACCATGCCGATAAGCGGCACGAGCACCAGGAACAGCAGCGGCCCGACAAAGTACACCATCGGGATACCCCACCGTACGGCAATCAGGCCGCTTACCATGGGCGACAGGGCCCACCCCACCGACTTCGCGGTCACCGCCCAACCGAATATCGTGCCGCGACGGTGCTCGGGGGTAACGCGCGAGAGCCACACCTGGAACACCGGGTCGAGTCCGCCGCCGCAGAATGCCAGCACGAAGCGCAGCGGGAACAGCACCGCAAAGAGGGGGAAAAGCCCGCAGGCGAACATCGCCATTCCCGCCCCCAGCGCCGACAGCTTGCCGATCAGCGGCGGCCGTACATGGTCGGCCAGCCTCCCCAGGAACACCCCCGCCAGCATGGCGCCCACCGCCGCCATCCCGTACAGCATGCCGGTCCAGCGCGAAGCTCCCTCGAGCTTTCCGTGGATCTCCTGCACGTAGAGCGGCAGTATCGCCCCATCGAACGACCGGGCGGACGACATGAAGAACAGCAGCACGAGAATCGGCGCACCCGGGCCGAGCGCCGCCAGCCGCTCCCGCCAGGTGTAGCTGCGCGCCGCTTCCGGTTCGCGGGGCACGAAGTTCTCGTGGACCGGTATCAGCACGAGCAGCGCCGAGATGAGCAGCAACCCGGCCGCTGCCACAAATGTCAAGCGGTATCCAAGCCAGTCGGCCAGGACCCCCCCCATCAGCGGCCCCACCATGGTCCCCGAGAACACCGCCGCCGACAGCGTTCCCAGCGCCATGCCCTGACGCTCCTTGGGTGCGGACGTGGCCACGAATGTCATGGCCGCATTGATCGTGCCGGTAAACATGCCCTGTACGAACCGCAGCACCACAAACACATGGACCGTCGGCGACCCGGCCATGGCAAGCAGCACCACCACCGCGCTGAAATTCGCGCGCAGCATCATGAGCTTCCGCCCGTAGCGATCGGCAAGCACACCCCACACCGGCGCCATGAATGCCAGGCTCACTCCCGTCACCGACTGCGACAGCGCCGCCCAGAACTTCACCGCCGCCGGGTCGGTGATGCCGAGTTCCTGGATGAAAAACGGGGCGAAGGGAAGTGCGAGGGAAAAACCGCAGATACTGAAGAACTGCGAGAGCCAGATGAACAGCAGGTTGCGCTTCCAGGTACTCATCGCGGGCGCTACTGGCCCGCCAGTTTCAGCGCCAGCACCGTACCGCTCACCTGTGACGTGATCGTGGTGAGCTTGAGGACGGTGTCAAGCGTGTTGGAGAACCGACGATAGCGGGTGTTGACCTCGATGCGCTGCGGCACCACCACCACGTCACCCGGCGCCAGCGCCACTTTCATCGTACGCGCCATCCGGCTCGACACCACGCTGCCGTTGGCCCGGATGACATAGGCAGCACTCTTGCGAGCAGTCGGCTTGAGACCGCCCGACAGCTCAACATAGTGCCGTGCCGTCGCCCCGTCATCCGCGATTCGGAACGTGGCCGGGTTGTAGACTTCACCGATAACCGAAACGGTCTGTACCTGTTTGGGCACGTAGAGCAGGTCGCCCTGCTCCATCAGGAACGATTCGCAGTCCGGCGTGTCGCTCAGATCAATCACCACGCGGCCCACCGGCTGCGTCGAGCGCAACTTGTCGAGCATGCGCACCTGCTGGTTCAGTACCGCCTGCAGGTCCTCCGACGATTCCTGCGCGGCGAGCATGGCCGTGGTCTGCACGATATCCCGCTCCAACTGCGACACGTAGTCCTCGAGCCGCCGCCGCTCCAGGTCCCGGACCGAGGGCCTGGTCAACACCCCCGCCATCAGGTGCGCCTCAGCCGCGTACCCGCCGGCCCGCTGCACCAGCTGCTCCAGCGTCTCTCCCTCAAACAGCACGTAGCGGCCGGGGTACACAAACTCCCCCGCCAGCGTCACCACTTTCTCCTCCTGCCACCCGCGCTTCTGCCGCACGTACACCCGGTCGAACCGCTGCAGCAGCATGTTGTGCGCGGCCTCGTCGGCCATCGCACCCACCACGCTGAAATCGTTCTTCTCGGTTGTCACCGTGTCAGCTTCTATCCGCCTTCGGTACAACTCTCCCCGCACCATGCTCGCGTCCTCACGCAACCCTCCCGCCTGCAGAACCAGGTCGCGGATACGCATGTTTTCGAGGAGTTTGTACTTCCCCGGCGTCGTCACCGCTCCGTCGATACTCACACTGCGATCGGGCTCGAAGTAGTCGCGGTGGTACACCACGATCCGGTCGCGCGACTGTAGCAGCATGTCCGCCGAGGAACCCGGCGTGTCAAGCACACGCTGCAGATTGAACGGTATGATGCGCGCGAGGTACGAGGGCGGATCGAAGCGTTCGACCACCGCGTACAGGAAATAGGTCTCGGGCAACAGCGCTTCGTAGCCGCCAACCATGCCCGAGATACGCATGCCGTCCCGCAACGCGTACTTGCCGGGACGTTTGACGTTGCCCTCGAGGAACACCACGCCTTCGTCAAGATCCACCACCGGGAACACCCTGATCAGGTCTCCGTCCAGCACGCCGAACGGCGGGATGCTGTCGGGCGAACTGGTCTCGACGTCCAGCACGGTCCGGTACTCGTTCTTCACCAACCGCTCTATCTGAATCCGGTTGGCCCAGCCGCCCGGCGACACCCCGCCTGCCAGTCCGAGCACCTCCGGCAGCGTGCTCTTCGCCTCAATCTCGTAGATCGCGCTGCGGCGCACGTTTCCGGCCACCGCCGCCATGCGCTTGACAATCGGCACAAACACCACGTCACCAGGCTGCAGCCGCAGCGACCCGCGTTCGGTCCCCTGAAGAAGGAAATCGTAGAAGTCCACGCGCCGCAGCAGCCGCGTGCCGCGCCGCAGCTCAACCGCGCGAAGCGAACCCATGGACGTGGGTCCACCAGCCGCAAAGAGGGCTGTTGTCATGTTCGACAGCGCGCTCAGTGTGTACAG
>CAZJJT010000054.1:0-14688 GCA_964546395.1 uncultured Fibrobacterota bacterium | reverse complement strand
GCGAAAGATCAACAAGACCAAAGAATGCATAGCGAATTGAGAGACACTACACTAGATACATTGACCTGGGGAACGAGTTGTTGGGGAAGGTAAGACGCCGCAATGGTTCATTTCATCGTAGTCTGGGTTTTCACTTGTCGTCAACATGATGGTCGATTCGCGTAGGTGTAGAGAGGTGTGGCACTAATGGAAATTCGTGAGGAACGACTGAATGAGGTTCATGCAGTAAGGGCAGTGATCGTTCGGGCCTTCGACAAGTCGCCAGAAACGGTCGTCTTGGTTGATCTCATGCGCGCCAGGAGCAAGATTCTTCTTTCCTACGTGGCCGAAGAGAACGGGAAGATCGTGGGCAACGTCATGTTTCTTCCGTCAATTCTCAAGTCCAATGATCAGGAGATTGACGTCGCGACATTGGCTCCGCTCTGCGTTCTCCCGGAACTCCAGAACCAAGGCATCGGCACGCAACTGGTCCGAGAGGCGCTCGCGGCCCTTCGCGAACGTGGTCACGATCTCGTCTTCGTCTTGGGACATCGGCGATACTATCCCCGGTTTGGCTTTCGCGCGGCCGGCCCGCTTGGCGTACGGAACAGGGACCACGGCGCAGGCCCCTCATTCATGGTGCTGGAACTAAGACCCGGAGCGCTTGATGGAATCGCCGGAGAGCTGGTCTACCCTCCAGAGTTCAAGGAGGCGGGCCTGTAGAAGCCCGGTTGTCATGTCCAACAGAATACGCCACTACATGAAAGAGGAAGTACTGGAGATCATTCCGTTCCTGCACGAGACGTACATGCGAATTGGGAGATTCCAGAAGAAGAGGTCGTCACGAAACGAAACGCTCCTCAACAACTCCATCGACACACTTGGTCCGATGCTCCAGAAATTCAAGAGCGCCATTCAGCTCCCGAAGCAGGCCTACTTCGACGCCGTCTTGAGAGACGACTTGAGCATATCTGACCGAATCATCGCACTGGACACCGCGGTTGGAGCTATGCATATCGAGTTCTCAGTGCCGAGAATGTACTCACACCAGGAGACGTTGGAGCTCAAGACCGCGCTGGAGCAATGTCGATCATCGGAGGAGCCAACCCCTCCTGTCAGCAATGTGAGGGCAGCCGGGAAGCTCGTCTGTCAAGGAATTCCCGCATCGCCCGGTGTTGCCTGGGGCCAAGCCTTCCTATGGTCAGAAGATACGCCTGACAGTGCCATTCCGAACCAGTGTATCTTGGTTGCGCAGATGACAAGGCCCGAGCTTGCCTCCTGCATCGAGAAGGTTGACGGTATCGTCACGGACAATGGCGGAAGGCTCTGCCACGCCGCAATCATCGCCTTGGAGAGGAATGTGCCTTGCGTTGTCGGTACTGGTAACGCTACGAGTTGCCTCACTGACGGCATGACAATCTGTGTCGACGGATTCACCGGGCACATTCGTCGAGGGTGAACCGCACCGGGTTTCCCGGGGGGTTCGCACCCCCAGACCCCCGGCAGGAACGGGTCCAGCGCTCTGCGCGGGTGGGGCCCAGCGGCCCGCCGCAGACCACAACGCCTGCCCGGCCCCTACCCGGCGCCGAAGGCGCACCCCAAAGCACACTGCTTGACTTTGGACAGCCTGAACGCGCCTTCCGGTCGCGTGGACAACCATGAACGCGCAGGTTTTTCGCCCGGCCCAACTCTCTCTTGACAACACGCCGGCCGGTGGCGATGTTGTGAGTATGGCGCAGGCGCATTGTGTGAAACAGTACAGCCAGAGCATGTATGGTGTCCACCACTGAGGGCTACACTCAGAAGAACGCCACTACCTCAAACCCCAGCACGCAGGCCCCCCCGAGTATCAGCCCAAGGGTCCGCTGCACGCCCGCCGATTCGGAAGCATCTTTGGCATCCGGGTCCGCTCCGCTCTTCGAGCGATCGAGTTCTCGCTGGTAGATCCCTTGCTCGACCAGGGCCCAGGTGAACCCGGCGACGGCGCCCGCGCCCAGCGCGATGCGCACGAGGGCCTTGGTGGTGAACGGGGTGCGGCGCTCGAGTTGGAGATCGAGCCGGACCGTGTCGGCCTCCGTGAGTGTCACATCCTGGGTGAGCGGCACGTAGGCCCTGCGCGGGTGGGTGATACTGAGGCGGTACCGGCCCGGAGTCATGTGGTCGTTGGCGAGCGGCGTCTCTCCGAGGCTGGTGCCGATACCTACCTGTGCGCCGGCCGGCCGGGTAGTGAGACGCAGCGAGCCGTACTTGCGCCTGATTGTCTTCTCGACCGCGGTATGCTGACCCGCCTGCAGGAACACTTCCTCGGTTTCGCTCACGTGCTCCAGCGGTGAGACGATCCTGACCGTGTATCTCCCTGGCGCCATCCGTCGTTCGACTATCGGAGAATCGCCGATGTACGTGTCGCCGAGCCATACCTCAGCTCCTTCCGGGGCTGTGTGCACGCTCAGCAGCGCGTCGGTTTCGGCGTGAGCGCTCGTGAACGCGCAGGCGATCAGCAGGAGAACAGCCACTGCGGGCCGACCGGAGCAGTCCATTCGCGTGTGCCTTTCGGACAGGGCCAACGGCTCAGGGTTGTGCATTTGCACCCCTTACTATATTCGCGCCCCTCAGAAATTGAGGGTGCAATATACGAACGCCGGCAAGTCTGTCAAGGGCGTGCGGCGCAACGGGAGGGAAGAGACGTGCTGAGCGCGGCGAAGGTGGGGTGGAAAGAGGGGATGTTTTTCCAGCCCCAGCATTTCCAGCAATCGGAGCGAAGTGTGCTGGGGGCGGCAGGGGCACGGTTTGCCGCCCTGCAGCCGTACGGCTCGGGGGTGATGGAGGTGATGGTCGACGAGGATGCGCTGGCCGGCGGGGTTGTCTCGGTCACCCGGCTCCACGCGGTGCTCCCCGACGGTACGGTGGCTGATCTCCCCGCACACGGCCCTCTTCCCGCACCGCGTCCCCTCGACGCGCACTTTGCGTTGCCCCGCAGTTCGGTCGACGTATTCGTCGGTCTGCCGGTGGCCCAGGAGGGGCAGGCGAGCGTGCACTGCCCGCAGACCGAGCTTGCCGGACCCGTGCGCTACCGCGCCCGTCCCGTCGAGATCGCCGACGAAGTGCTCGGTGGGAACCGCAGGGAGATCGAGCTGGCTGAACCGCAGTGCACGATTCGTTTCGGTGATGAGTCGCTCGACGGGTGCTGTGCGGTGAGAGTGGCGAGGCTGATGCGCGCGGCCTCTGGGGCAGTCGTTCTCGATCGGTCGTTCGTCCCGCCCTGCCTGCGTATCGGTGCATCCCCGGCGTTGCTCGAACAACTCCGTGGACTGCTTGAGCAGGCTACGGGACGTGCCGGGGCGCTGAGTGATGGTCGCCGGGAGCTGGCTGGAGGTGTGGTGTCGTTTGCAGGGCAGGACCCGGTACGTCCCCTGCTGCTGCTTGTGCTCAACGCACACGCGCCGCTGCTTGCGCAGTACCTGCACGATCCCGCGGTACACCCGTTCCAGCTGTATGCCGTACTGAGCAGTTTGTGCGGCGCGCTCTGCACGTTCTCGAGCGACTACGCCCCCGAACGCCTTCCGTTCTACAACCACGACGACCCCGGCGCCTGCTTCGCCCGGCTGATCGAGACCGCGCGTGGCGTGCTGGGTGCGGATGCGGGAAGTGCCTGCACGCGATTGGCGCTCGAACCGGCCGGCAAGGCGATGTGGGTATGCCGCGTGTCCGACCCGCGGCTGCTGAGCCAGTCGCGCCTGTACCTGGGCGTGAGCGCCGAGACTCCCGCCAAGGAACTGATCGTAAGCGTACTGCAGCGCCTGAAAGCGGCCTCGCGCGAGCGTCTCGACGTCATCGTGGCGGCGGCCATACCTGGACTGCCGCTGCGGCACGAGCCGAACCCTCCCGAACAACTCCCCACCAGGCCGAACACCGCCTGCTTTGCGGTGACACAGCAGGGAGAGCAGTGGGAGGGAGTGCGTACGGCGGGGACGCTGGCCCTATACCTTCCCGGAGACTACCCGAACCTTCAGTTGGAGCTGTTCGCCCTTCGCGGCTGAACCGGGAGTATCGCCCGATGAGCACCGCCCGTGGATTCGCCGAGACGTTCGTGTCGGACACCATCGGCATCGACCTTCGCCGTGCCGCCCAGCCCCCTTCCCGGGTCGCTTCGCTGTGCAACGACCTGTTCCTGATTGCTGTCAGGATGCGCGAGGTGGGCGATCTGGGCGATCCGGCCAGTCTGCGCAAGCTCATCCTGCACTACCTCTCGCAGCTCGCCGACAACTGCAGGATTGCCGGGGTACGCAGTACCACTGCCGAGGACGTGCGTTTCGCTCTCGTTGCGCTCCTGGACGAAACCGTGCTGTCGGTTCCCGGCGCCTGCCGCGACTACTGGCTTTCGCAGCCGCTGCAGCTCGAGTTGTTCGGTGAAGCGCTTGCGGGGGAGCAATTCTACCGCCGTGTTGAGCGCATGCTGGCCCCCGGTGCCGGCGATACCGGGGCACTCGAAGTGTACTGCTTCTGCCTCTGCCTTGGTTTCGAGGGCAAGTACAAGCTGGGTGGTGGAGAGGCACGCAGGGAGCTGGTGACACAGCTCGCGGCGAAGCTCACAGGCAGAGGGGCGATGCGCGAGGAGAGTCTGTCGGTGCATGCGGTGCGCGCCGACGAGGGTGACGGCGCGGGGCGGAGGTGGCGGCGTGCGCTGTGGTACGCGCCCGCCGTGGCGGCGCTCGCACTGCTGGCGGCTGCGTGGGTGTCGGTTGTGGCGGTGGGCACGATGCAGGACGCTCGGAGTGCCGCGGCGATTGGCACACTGTCGAGGAGTGTGGGGGAGTGATGGCGCGGCGTGCCTCGTCGAGACCGGCCTTGTCCGCATCGTTCGCCGACGGCGCGAGGAGCGGCGGGTACCTGCTGCGTGATGCGCGACAGGCGGTGGCCCGGTACTGGACCGAGTTGCGGACCCCTTCGTTGCTGCGCGGTTGTGTGCTCTACCGTCGGCCGTGGTTGCTGGTTCTGGGCCCCTCGGGCAGCGGCAAGAGCGGGTTCCTCGACGGTGCCGGCATGCGCTTCGCGGTGCAGTACCCTTCAGCCGGGGAGCGTACTCCTGTACGCGCGGGCGAGCGGGTGCGATGGCTGTTCGGCGATAACTCCGTGTGGATAGACACGCCGGGAGCCCTGTTGGAGAGTGCCGCTGCCGACGAGTGGCAGGGGATGGCGGCTGCGCTGCGGAAGGTACGGCCACGGCGGCCGGTTGACGGGGCGGTGGTGGTACTGGACGCGAGGGCGCTGCGTGCGGCGGACGAGAAGCAGGTGCGGGAGATCGCCGACACGATGCGGGCGCGGCTCGACCAGCTGATGGCGGCCTGGGGGATGGAGTTCCCGGTGGCGCTGGTACTGACGCACCTTGACACGATGGACGGGTTCGCGCAGTTCTTCCGCACCCTTCCCGCAGCAGCCCGCACAGACGCACTGGGGGTCTCGTTCACCCAACAGCAGCAGCGTGGTCCGGCCCGTGCAGCGGTTGCTGCCGAGTTCGCGCTCATTGCCGACAGGGTGGCGCAGGTGGTGACGACGGCGATGGCGGGGGCGAAGAGTGAGGCGGACCGCAGGGCCGTGTGCCGCTTCCTGGTGCTGTTCGAATCGATGCAGGAGAAGCTCGGCGCGCTGGCGTCGGAACTCTTCCGTCGCTCGGAGTACGTGGGACGGCCGCTGTTCCACGGGTTCTACTTCTCGGGACTGAACGACGCCGAGCGGGGTGTGCCGGCGCCACAGGCGCCGGTGAGCAGCACTGTCGCCGATCATCCCCTCAACCCCCGTCGCGTGGTGGACACGCGTACCCCGGGCCCTGGGTCCGCCGTGCAGCCGGCTGTGTTCGCGCTGGCGTCCATGCGGGTGCTGGAGCGGATGCGCAGGGGGGTGGTGCGGAGCACGACCCGGCGGGCCCGGCGGAACGCCACGGTGGCCGTGGCGGCACACGCGGCAGCGGTTGTGGTGACGGTGGTCGGGTGCTGGTTGCTGCTTGTCGCACACGGAGACGAGCGGCGCCTGCTGACCGCGGTGTCGAATGATATCCGGAACGCCGGGGCGGGACAGCGCGTGGAACAGCGGTATGCACGCCTGGGGGCACTTGTCCGGTCGCTCGAGGCGCTGGAGCGCGTGGAGCGGGTGCCCCGCCTTGCGGGGGTGGTCCGACGAGAACGCACGAGTGGTGCGGTATGCTCGGCCCTCTGTTCGCTTCTGCCGCGCACGGTTTTCGCTCCGGCAGTGGCCAACATGGAGCACGTCATGGGTGAAATCGCGTGTGCGCCCGGGGAGCTGTCGCCTGGTGCGTACGACTCGCTGTACGCGCTCCTGCGGGTGTATCTGTCGCTTGCCGAGGGGACTGCGGAGCGCGGGATACGACTCGACAGCACCGCGGCGTCACGATGTCTCGCCGAGGCGGCGTCGAACACGCTCTGCGCACTGATCGGCGCTGAACGGCTGCCGCCGCGAGTGGAGGAAGCGGTGAGGGGAGGCGCGGCGCGCTGTGTGTCGTATGTCACGCGAGGAGGCATCCAGCCGCTGCAGGCAGACCGTGAACTGGTGCGTGCGGCGCGGGTACGCCTTGCGCGGCTCCCCGGCTCATCGAGCCTCTACCGCACCGTGGTGAGTTCGCTCTGTGCGCAGGCACCTCGAATGGGTGTCAACGAGCTGACGGGGGAGGATGAGCAGGGGGTGGTGTTCGCGGACAACTCGGTGAGCGAGGTGTACACGCCCGGGCGGTTCCGCGCGCAGGTGATGCCGTCGCTGGTGGCCGCATCACGCAGCCGCCGCAGTGTCGACTGGGTGGTGGGCGAGATTGAGACGGGTTCGGAGACCGACAGCGCGGGTCTGCTGTCGCGGATGAGCACGGCCTATGCCGGCGAGTTCGTGGAGCAGTGGCTGGGATTTCTGTCGGGTGTCGAGGTGCGGGTGGGCCAGGGGATGAGCGGCTGCGCGCGTTCGCTGCGCGCGGTGGCGACGGCCGGCGGTCCGCATGGGCGTCTTCTGCAGCGGGTGGCCGAATTCACATCGTTTGCCGAGACCGCTGCGTTGGGTGCGGCCGCGGATGCCGTGGCAGACAGGGCAGCGGGGACGCTGGCTGCGGTGCCGGGCGCACGTGAGGTAGTGGACAACGCGCAGAGCGCGGCACGAGCACCTCGCGGGCCGCTCGCCGCGGTGCAGGTGGCGTTTGCGCCGCTGGTTGCGTTCGTGAGTGCCACGGAGACTGCGGCGTTTTCGCTGGCAGGGTACCGCGGACGGGTGGCGGCAGTGGCGCAGTGCATGGAGCGCCTTGAAGGGGCGGGGGGTCCGGAGGTGCTTGCGGCGTTCGGCGGCGCCGCGGGGGATCCGTTGCTCGAGGCGTGGCGGTACGCGAGAGCGGGACTGTCGCTCATGCCGGAGGGGACAGCGGCGGCGCTCGACGGTGTGTTGCTTGGCCCGCTTCGGGTGGCGGGGCAGACAGTGGCGGGCGCGGTGGGTGAGGCGATCAACGGGCAGTGGCAGGCGGAAGTCGTGCGGCCGTTTGCCACCGGCCTCGCGCAGCGGTTCCCGCTCAGGCACACACCGCAGGAGTGTTCCTGGCGCGACTTCTGTGACTTCTTCAGGCCCTCCGGTGTATTCTGGGGGTTCTACGAGCGAGTGCTCTCGCCCTACGTGGTGGCCAACGGCGGGACATGGGGCGTGCGCACTCCTGGTGCGGTGCGCTTGGAGTTCGACCCGGCACTCGCCGCTGCGCTCGATGCGGCGCAGGGGATACGTGACGGCATGTTTGCGCCGTCGGGTGAGCCGCGCAGCCTCGAGTTCAGGATTCGTTCGGTGAGCGGCGGACGCGCGGTCTGCCTCGAGGTGGCGGGGCAGCGTGTCGAGTTGAGACCTGGCGGGGCAACTCAGAGCATCCGCTGGCCGGTGGTGTCGCACACGGACGGCGCGGCACTGCGCGCACCGCTTGCGGACGGTGACACGGCGCAGGTCGCGTGTGCGGGGCCGTGGGGGTTTCTGCGGTTGCTGCAGGCGGCCTCCCTGCGTCGTCTGACCGAGCAGAGTATGACCGCTACCTGGCGGTTCAGCGTGCAGAATATCTACCAGGTGGAGCACGCGTGCCGCATCGAGGTGAGCGGCATGATGAACCCGGCGGAGCGGGCGCTGTTCGAGGCGTTCGACTGCCCTGCCCGCGTGGTGGTCCTGAAGTAGGGGCAGTCCAGCGTGACCGTAGTCGCAGTCGCGACCGGCTTCGGCGCGTGTAAGCCCCGGGCATATCTGCCCCCGTATCCCCCGGCTCTCATCGCTCGTATATTAGGCACCACAGCACATGACACAGCCAATCCGCAACCTCATTCTCGCCGGCATGCCCGGCTCGGGCAAGAGTACGATAGGCGTGCTGATCGCCAAGCGGCTCGGGCTTGACTTTGTAGACACGGACGTGCTGATACAGGTACAGAGCGGCTGCACGCTGCAGGCGATACTGGACTCGCAGGGGTACCTGGCGCTTCGGGCGGTGGAGGAGCGGGTGCTGCTCGGGCTCGAGTGCACCGGGCACGTGATCGCCACCGGCGGGAGTGCGGTGTACAGTGATTCGGCGATGCAGCACCTGAAACGCGGCGGCACCGTGGTGTTCCTGGATGTGCCGCTGGAGGAAGTGGCCCGTCGGGTGCACGACGCCGACACGCGGGGGATTGCGGCGCCGCCGGGGGCCACGCTGCAGCAGCTGTTCGAACGGCGGCGGCCGTTGTACCTGCGGTATGCTGATGAAGTGATTGACTGTGGCACGCTGGGCATGGAGGGAGTTGCGGAGCGGGTGTGCCGGCTCCTGGGGCATGTGGTGGGGGGCAGTCGCCCCCCTGGGGCCGAACCGCCGCGCACCGGCGCAGGCGCGTGAGACGCGCCCGTGCCGGCGCCTGCATGCGGTGTTCCGGCCCACACCGCCCACAGCAGGGCCCGGCACGATGTGCGCCCGGGGGCGCACGGTGTCCGGGCCCCGCAACGCCCCGTGTGGTGGCGGCGCCGTACGGCGCCGCGGAGAGGAGCACCCCATGAGAGGCATAGTCGCGGCGTGCATTGCGTGTGTTGTGCTGGTGTCGTGCGGCCCGAAACCGCCGACGGAGCCGGCGACCACTGTCGATACTCCCAGTCTGGCAGCCGGTACCGCGGCCCGACGGGCGGATTCCCTGCGGCAGGAACAGCGACTGGCCGAAATACGCAGCAAGGAGGACGTCGGCTATACAGAAGTCAAGAAAGAGAAGTCGTTCAGAGGGGCAGATGTGATACGACACCTGGAGGCTCCGGGCGGTGCGACGAAGAGCGTTGAGCGGCCCAGGCCGGCACCCTCACTACACTTCGGGACTCCAGGCGAAGAGCGGGAGCCTGCCGCCCCGGTTGTCACCCGCCCCTCGATGGCGCCGGAGGTCAAGGCCGGCTCGCACGACGATAACGAGGAGTTCCCGTTCTACCAGAAGTACTGCGAAGAGAACGGCAACTGGCGGCTCCCGGTGGAGTGGGATGTGCGCGAGCGGCACATACTCAGGGTGATAGACGCTGACAGCAACCCCGTGCCGTTTGCCAAGGTCTCCTTCCAGAACGTAGCGGCTGCGAGCAGTCACCTGGGCGGCGGGGTGCTCAGGACCATGACGCCTGTCTCTGGTGAAGTGGTCGTGTTCCCGTACATGGATTTCCCTGGCTACTCGAAGGACCAGTCGCGGTTATACCTGATCGCCGTGGAGGGTTCGAAGGTACAGCCGGGACACTTTCCTGACCTGGACGGGCGTGTGACCGTGGTCCTGCCGACCAGGCGCACAGAGCTGTCCCAGGTACCGGTGCAGATCTGTTTCCTGCTCGACGCGACCGGGAGCATGCGTGACGAGATCGAGCAGCTCAAGGATGTGATCTTCTCGATCCACCAGCGTATCGCCGATCACCCCATTGCCCCGGCAGTCTCGTTTGCCGTGGTCGACTACCGCGACCGCGGCGACCAGTATGTCGTGAAGGGACACGACTTCACCTCGAGTATCGACACGTTCCAGGTGCGACTCGAGACAGTGAAGGCCGGCGGGGGAGGGGACTACCCCGAGGATGTCAACGCGGGACTGCGCTACGCGCTCGACTCGCTGACATGGAAGGAGAACGCGGCGAAGTTCGTGTTCCTGGTGGCGGACGCGCCGCCGCACCTGGACTACGGCGATGAGCAGAACTACGTGTGGGCGATGCGCGCCGCGCGCGCGCGGGCAATCATGGTCTGCCCGGTGGGGGCATCGGGACTCAAGCCCGTTGGCGAGTTCATATTCCGCCAGATCGGGGTGAGCACCCGCGGGCCGTTCGTGTTCCTTCACTACGGCGAACAGGGCGAAAGTGAGGGCGCCGGGACCGTGAGCGACCCGGGCAAGGTGAGCCATCACACCGGGAGCAACTACGCCGTGCGGCGTCTGGACGATATCGTGGTGGATATCGTGCTTCGCGAACTGGGGTATGTGACACCCGAGGCGAAGATCGTGCGGACCATGCCGAAACCCGACGAGGAGAAGGAGCATCTTGACACGCGTGTCGAGAACCTCCTGCTGCAGGTGGCGGGACGCGACAGGAAGCTGGCCGACAAGCGCCTGGTGGTGGCGCCGTTCCGCTGCAGCGATTCGACACTGCGGCCGCTGGCCGACTACCTGTGGGAAGCCACCATGGAGAAGACACCGGCGGTGGCCGGCATGACCGTGGTGGAGCGGCAGCGGCTCGAGGACGTGCTGAAGGAGCATGCGCTCGACTTGACAGGCGCAACAGACGCGGACGAGACGAATGTCGCGAAGCTGCTCAGCGCCGATTACGTGCTGTTCTCGAGCCTTCATTTCCTGGGCGCGGTGCGCATGTGCCACATGCGGCTGGTTGCGTGCGGCGACGGGGCCGTGGTGTCGGCGGCGCGGGTCCGGCTGTAGACTCCCGCGGCGCCTCTTCTTGCGGTTCTGACACGTTTGTCTTTCTCATTGACAACGCAGACCTGCACTGCCCGTGATACCTTTGGCAGGACTGTGCTGGGTGGGGTCCTGCCGGAGGAGGGAGAATATGTCGCGTTGCGTGTGCCGGTGCGATGCAGGTTGGGTGACAGTGGGGGCGGCGGTTCTTGCCGCGTGGGTGCACGGCGCGAGTGCCGAGCTTGTGTACCCGATGGACAGCAGCGGGTACGTGCTGATCGAGTGCGAGGAGATGCCGCACAGCAGCAGGTGGCTGACACAAACCGAGCACGCCGGGTACACCGGCACCGGGTACCTTTACTGGGACGGGCCCTGTCAGAGCTGCGAATGTCTTGGTGTGCCGGCGGACGCGCACCACAACGATATCACGGTGAGCTGCCAGGGCCCTGTGGCCGACTGGCTGGGGTTCACCGTGTATCTGCCGCAGAGCGGGCGGTACACGCTTGACGTGCGGAACTGGCACGCGGGGGTGGACGGGGCGAATGACGCGTGGATGGCGGCGGTCGATACGAGCATGCGCGTGGCGGCCGACCAGGGCGAGCCGGACCTGGTGATCTACCGGGTGGTCGACAGTGTCGCCGGCGAGTGGAGCTGGTGCACCAGCGACCTCTGGGACTTCAACTCGTATATTGTCACCGAACCCGGTTTCTACAGCTTCTACCTCGCTGCCCGTTCGACCGCTTTCAACGCCGACCGTATCGCGCTCAAGCGCGCAATCGGAAATCACCTGTTCCCACCGGCCTCAGAGGACCCGCTCACCCCCGCCACGCTGCCGGTTGAGGGGAGTACGATTACGGGAGTGAAGGCGGCGTGCGGCCGTCCATCCGGGAGTCCCGCGCATGCCCGGGGCCTTCGCGTTTGGGGCCGCGGTGATGCTTCTCCCGCGCCGCACTCGTTTGACATACGGGGACGGAGGGTGGGTGGAAGCGCGCCCGGCGTGGTGGTGCTCGCAGGTACCTCACGATGGCCGCGAACTGCGCCCGCTGTCCTGCTGCAGTGATGCGTGCCTGTGGGCCGCTCCATCCGCCATCAGCACCTTCGCCACCACCATCTGACTGCCCTGCCGTCCGTAATCGCGCTGCTTGATTCAGGGGTCCCGTCAACTCAACCGTCGCGAGCCACAGACCCACGCCAGCCAACTGTCGCATTGACTCTTTCCCCCGGTAGCAGCTATTTTCGACAAGATCCCCGTTGCCAGGGTGTCTTGGGAAACGCATGGTAATCGCGATAGACGGCCCCGCGGGGTCGGGAAAGAGTTCCACCGCCCGGGCGGTTGCCGCCGCCCTGGGTATCGTGCATCTGGACACGGGGGCGATGTACCGAGCGGTGACACTCAAGGGAATCCGCGCAGGGGTGAGCGCCACGGATGAAGCGGGACTGGCGGCCCTGATGAAGCGCACGAAGATCGCGTTCAGTGGTTCTCCGCCGGACACGCGCGTGTGGCTTGACGGAGAAGATGTGTCGGAGGCGATACGCAGCGACGAGGTTACCAGGCATGTCTCCGACTACTGTCAGCCCATGGTGGTGCGCGCGGCGCTGGTGGAGCAGCAGCGGGCAATCGGCAGTGCCGGTTCGTGCGTGTGTGAAGGGCGCGATATCGGGACAGTCGTGTTCCCGCAGGCGGTGTTGAAGTTTTTCATGACGGCCTCGGTGGCCGAGAGAGCGCGGCGGCGGCAGAGGGATTTCGAGCGGCTCGGGGTGCACAAGTCGCTCGAGGAGCTGGCGCGCGAGATCGAGCAGCGGGACGCGAAGGATTCGGGACGGGCGAACAGTCCGCTTGCGTGTGCGGACGACGCGGAAGTGGTTGACACAACGGAGATGACACTCGAGCAGCAGGTTGCGCATGTCGTGGAGAAGGCGCGAGTGCTGCGTGCACGTGTGACGGATGTGTGAGGACATCCGCCGCACTTCGACTCTCCTCACGAACTTCAACCAGTGGTGATGTAGTGGGAGGCCTGATGGCCAAGCGAAAAGTGGCAGAGACAGCCCCGGTGGCGGTGGACGCGTCGGGAAACGCAATCGACCTTTCGGATTTCGGTGAAAGCCAGTACCGTGAAGGCGAGGTCGACGGAATTCTCGAGCAGTACCACGATTCTCTGGAGGGGCTCGAGGAAGGGCAGATTGTCAAGGGACGGATCCTCAAGATCACCGAGAAGGGTGTGGTGGTCGACGTGCGGTTCAAGTCCGAAGGGGTGATCCCGATCGAGGAGTTCAAGAAGATCGGCGAGTACCAGGAAGGGCAGGAGATCGACGTGTTCCTCGAGAATGTCGAGGACAGTGAAGGGCACGTGATCCTCTCCAAGTCCCGCGCCGATTTCCTTCGTGTCTGGGACCGAATCTTCGCGTCGTACGAGAACCAGGAGAATGTCGAGGGTGTCGTGCGCCGCAGGATCAAGGGCGGCGTGGTGGTGGACCTGTTCGGGATCGACGCGTTCCTGCCGGGTTCGCAGATCGACCTTCGCCAGGTGCCGGACATGGACGCGCTGATCGGCCAGACCTTCACCTTCCGCGTTATCAAGGTGAACAAGGCCCGCCGCAACATCGTGGTGTCACGCCGCGTGATTCTCGAAGAGGAACGGGCGAAGATGCGCGACAAGATCCTCGGCGAGCTGGAGAAGGGCCAGGTACGCGAAGGTACGGTCAAGAACATCACCGACTTCGGCGCGTTTATCGACCTGGGCGGCGTGGACGGCCTGTTGCATATCACCGACATGTCGTGGGGCCGTGTCAACCACCCCTCCGAAGTGGTGCGCCTCGGCGACAAGCTCAAGATCAAGGTGCTCGATTTTAACGAGAACAAGGAGCGTATCTCGCTTGGGCTCAAGCAGCTGACGGAACATCCCTGGAAGGATATCGACCAGAAGTTCCCCGAGGGCTCGGTGGTGCGCGGCAAGATCGTCTCGATTACCGACTACGGTGCATTCATGGAGCTGGAACGCGGTATCGAGGGGCTTATCCATATCTCCGAGATGTCGTGGACGCAGCATGTCAAGCATCCCTCGAAGATTGTCGGAGTGGGCGACATTGTCGAAGCGGTTGTGCTGAAAGTCAACAGGGAAGCGCAGAAGATATCACTCGGCCTCAAGCAGCTCGAACCGGACCCGTGGGAAGATGTCGAGAGTGAATTCCCGGTGGGCACCACGCTGAAGGGCAAGGTGCGCAACATCGCGGTGTTCGGCGCATTTGTGGAGCTGAAGGAAGGGGTGGACGGGCTGCTGCACGTGTCGGACATGTCGTGGACACGCAAGATCAACCATCCCGGCGAGCTGCTCCGCAAGGGCGACACGGTCGAAGTGCGCGTGTTGAGTGTCGATCGTGAGAAGCGCCGTATCTCGGTCGGTCTCAAGCAGTTGAGCGAGGACCCGTGGGGAGACCTGGCTACCCAGTTCCCGGTGGGGACTGAGCTGGAGTGCACGGTGGCGCGCCTGCTCGACCGCGGGATGGTGGTGGCGCTGAATCCCGAAGTGGAAGGGTTTATCCCGCTGAACCAACTCGGGGTGAAGGTTACCGCCCCGGCGCGGATCTACTCAGCGGGCGACGCGGTCCCGGCCAAGGTGATCGAATTCGATCTTGAGGGGCACCGTATCGTGCTGAGTGTCGAGGACTATTTCAAGGGCAAGGATGCTGAGTGGAACGAGTACTGCGAGAAGCATCCGGTGAAGCCTGAGGAAGAGGCCAAGGCGGAGCCAGAGGAGGAGCCTGAGGCGAAGCCCGAGGCGGAAGCGGCTGAAGAAGCGGAAGCGGCCGCAAGCGACTCGGG
>CAZJJT010000053.1:0-14747 GCA_964546395.1 uncultured Fibrobacterota bacterium | reverse complement strand
GCTACGACATGTACGGCTGAGGCTACTCCGACCGTCCGAAGGTGCGCTACGACCGGGCGCTGTTCGTACAGCAGGCGCACGAACTCCTCGATGCGCTCGCGATCACGCGTCCCGTTGATATCATCGGCTCCTCGCTCGGCTCCGGCATCGGCATCACCTTCGCCGCCTGCTACCCTGACCGTGTCAATCGCGTGGTCTGGCTCTCGCCCCTGGTGAACTCGGGTAAGGTACCGGTGAAGATGTTCCGTCCGCCGCTTGTCGGTGAGGTCCTCATGCGACTGGTCGGCATGCCGTTTTACACGAAGCGGGCGATCCGCTTCTACCGCAACCATCCCGAGCGCGAGCGCTACGTCGCGCGCTACCTGGAACAGATCTCGCTCAAGGGCTTCGAGTACTCCGGCCTCTCGGAGATCCGCAGTGATATCGGCGGCGACTACCGGGACTCGTACCGCACGTTCGGCGCTACCGGCAAGCGCAGCATGTTGCTGTTCGGCGCCGATGACAGAGAGTTCACGCAGGAGAGTGTCGACGAAGCACGTGCGCTGCTGGTCAACTGTGAGTCACACACGGTCCCCGGGGTCGGCCACGGCGTCGAGCTGCACCTGCATCCCCGGACAAACGAACTGCTGGTGGCGTTCCTCGCACGCTAGCCTCTTTCCGAGTCGCTCCTCTGTCCAAACGTATTTTGCCGATACGCGATAACTGGTTCTTGCACAGGAGGATACTGAGGGATGTCCGAGCCGAAGACAGCGCTGGTCACGGGCGGGAGTCGCGGTATCGGCAGAGCGGTATCGCAGCGGCTGGCGCGTGACGGGTTCCACGTGGTGATCAACTACCGCTCGAACCACGGGGAAGCGCAGAAGACGCTCGAGTCGATTACCGGTTCGGGAGGCAGCGCGGAGCTGTGTCCGTTCGATGTCACCGACAAGACGGCTGTGGCGGCCGCACTCGAGCCGCTTCTCGAGCGCAGTCCGGTACATACGCTCGTGTTCAGTGCAGGAGTCCACGAGGACAACCTCCTCGTATTCATGAGTGAAGAGCAGTGGGAGCGGGTGCTCACCACCAACCTGCAGTGCTTCTACTACGTGGTGAAGCCGGTGGTGAAGCAGATGCTGCTCAAGCGTGCAGGACGTGTGATAGTCATCTCGAGCACCTCGGGCGAATCCGGCGTAGCCGGGCAGGTGAACTACGCGGCGGCCAAGGCAGGAGTGATCGGGGCGGCCAAGTCGCTGGCGCTCGAGTGTGCCAAGCGCGGCGTGCTGGTGAACGCAGTCACGCCCGGGTTCATCAAGACAGCCATGGTGGAGAGCATGGATGCGAAGCAGTTGTCTGCCAGGATACCGCTCGGCAGACTCGGAGAACCTGAGGAAGTTGCCGGGGTCGTTTCGTTCCTTGCCTCCGACGACTCCTCGTACATAACCGGACAGGTGTTGCGGGTAAACGGCGGGGTGTACACCTGATCGTGTACATCAGGGAGCGCCAGTGAAACATCGCACCACATGCATGTTGCTTGCTGCGCACCTGCTGTGTGCACTCTCCGCCCGTGCGCTTGCCCCCCCGGACTCTTCCCTGCCGATTCTCGGTGCTGCGGGCGCGGCGCAACTGCGCGCGGGTGACTACCGCGCCGCTCTCGTGTCGCTCGACTCGGCAGTAGATATTCCCGACACCTGCTTCCACGAATTGAAGGTCGGACTTGCCGCGTACCACACCCGGCAGTTCAGCCGCGCGCTGGCGGCGTTCCAGAAAGTGGCGACAGGGTGTTCGTCGCTGGCGGCGTGTGCGTTCGAGCACGTGGCGAAGATGGAGGTGGAACTGGGCCGGACCGAGAATGCGCTGACGGCCTACCGCTCCGCCCTGTCGTCGAAGACACCGCAGCGCTACCAGGCGGTCCTCCAGAGGGAAGTGACCGAACTGGTCCAGCAGAGCGGGATTGACGCGAGCGGGCTGGCCTGGCTGGGTCCCTGGTTCCGCCCGGCGCCGCCCGAGACCGACTCGGCGCAGCGCATCATGGTAGCGGACATGATAGCGGGGCAGCGATGGCGCTCGTTGGACTCGCTGGTCGGTCTCGCCCTCGACTCCGATGCGAAGCGCGAGGCATGCGGTCTCCTGCGACTAGTGCCCCTCGACTCGGTACCGCAGAACACCATCGATACACGTCGGTTGTTCGACGTGGCGGTGAAGCTTCGCTCCTGCGGCAGCGCGCGCGCAGCCAGTGCCTGGCTCGACCGGGCCACTTCCCGCAGCGACTTCGGCAGAACGGTCAACCCCTCGCGCGCGGTCTACCTTCGGGGCATGCTGGCCTATGCTCTCGGCGACAACGAGGCAGCACTGAAGTGGCTTCGCCGTTACGAACGCGAGAACGCCCCTTCTCCCGAGGTCATCATTTCGATTGCCCGCGCGTACCGCGCCCTGGGCCGCACCGCCAAGTCGGGCGAGTGGTACGACAAGCACATCTCGCTGTTTCCCAAGCACAACCAGACACACGAGATTCTGTGGTACCGGGCCTGGCAGCGTGAGGAGCACGGGCAGATCCGCACGGCCATACAGCTGTACCGCCGAATCAGGCAGCACTACCGCAACGGCTCGCGCGCCCCGGAGTCGTTCTTCCGCGAAGGTCTTCTGTACCTGCGCAGCGACAAGCCGGATTCGGCCCTCGCGGTGTGGGACGCGCTGCTTCGTTCATACCCCCAGTCCTCGATTGCCACTGCTGCGCGGTACTGGAAAGCCAAGGCCTTGTTGGCGCTTGAGCGGCGCCCCGAGGCCGGGGAGTCGCTGCGAGACGTAGTGGCGTACGATCCGCTCGACTACTACTCCTACCGCGCGCAGGACTTCCTTCGCGAGCTGGGAGACACGGTCCCCGTGGTGCGTTTCTCGCTGCAGGCCGATGCCGAGTGGGCGCGCACGTGGCTTGACTCGATTGGTGAGCCCGCGCCGCTTGCCGCTGAAGACAGCGTGAACTACCGCGCGGGAATCATGCTCGCGGCGGCGGGCATGGCGAAGCATGCCGAGTACTACCTCGACCCGCTGCTGCTGAGCTACACGAAGAACCTGGGGTTCCAATTCGAACTGGCCTCGATGCTTGCGTTCTGCGACCTGCCGACACTCTCGTATCGCGCCGCTCGCCCGCTGGCCTGGCGTATCCCGCAGGAGCGCCGGGCCGAACTGCCCATGAGTGTGTTCTCGGTGCTGTACCCGCGCGCCTTCGGCGATCTGATTGACCGGACCGCGGCGCGCTTCGGCCTTGAGCCGAACCTGATCAGCGCGATCATCCGCCAGGAGAGCATCTTCGACCCCGAAATCGTCTCACCGGCCGGTGCGATCGGCCTCATGCAGATCATGCCGTTCACCGGAGAGGACCTCGCGCGCATGCTCGACGAGCCCTTCGCGCCCGAGTCGCTCTACGAGCCCGCCACCAACGTCCGGTTCGGCGCATTCTACGTTCGTTCGCTCCTGGAGCGGTTCAACGGCAACATCGTGCTGGTCCTCGCGGGCTACAACGGCGGCCCCCACAACGCGAAGCGCTGGTACGAGGCGAACCGCGGCGTCGATTTCGACACGTTCATCGAGAATATCTCCTATACCGAGACCCGTGGATATGTCAAGCGGGTGCTGGCGAACTACTGGACATACAACAGGATTGCTCGAGCGGAACTGCAGTCGTCGGCCCTCCGGTAGGTTGTCTCGCCAGTGTGTATTTTGCGAGGTTTCCGGAAGGGGCACGATGTCGGTTCTGTGCTCCGGTCCTTTCACGGCACGCAAAGGAGGCCCTATGGTTCCGTCGGTACGCGCAGCCCTGCTGGCCGTCGCGGCACTCACACTCACCGTCCGTGGCGCGATCGACTCAATCGTGTACGACCAAGGCACCGAGTGGAAAGTATTCCGAAGCGAGGGGCCTTCCCTGCACTTCGCGGTCGAGAACGGGGTCCTCTGGCAGGCCACGGAGACGAAGGTGATGTCGGTCAGCACGAAGAACGCCTCGTTCTCCAACCACTCGACGCTGGGATCGCTCCCCGCCGCCGGTGTGCGTGCCATGTGCACCGACTCTTCGGGCGCGGTGTGGATAGGGACCTCCGACGGCCTGGCACGGCGTACGGGCAGTTCGTGGGAGGTGTTCACGGCGGAGAAGGGGTTGCCGAAGGGAGCGGTGAATGCACTGCTTGCGGTACACGAGGGGGTTTGGGTGGGAACCGAGGAAGGCGCCGGGGTGTACGCCGGCGGGTCCTGGAAGGTCTTCACGAAGCAAACCGGACTTCGGGGCAACCAGGTGAAAACGCTCGAAGTCGACAACCGGGGTGCGGTCTGGATTGGCACCAATTTCGGTATCAGCATTTACCACAAGGGCGCGTGGTCGAGCCAGTCGATGGAGAACGACATGAGCTGGAACGACACGAAGGCGCTGGCGTTTGACCGACGCAAGGAGATCATGTGGGCCGCGGTGGGCGAGTCGGACATGAACGCTTACGACGGCAAGGAGTGGCAGGTGTACACGGGTGTAGCCGACGGAATCACGTGCATCATGGTGGACACGCAGAGTCGCGTGTGGATCGGTACCGCCGGCGCCCTGATGAAATTCAACGGAGAAGAGTGGCAGAGCGACCCGCAGAAACTCGGCGTTCCTGCCAAGCTGGTGACGCAGATGCTCAGGGACCGCGGCGGCAACCTCTGGTTTGCCGGTGAGAATGGCGTGGTCTACCTGAAGAACCCCTACCCGTTCTGATTCGGGCAGGCACCAAGGAGGGCGGATGGGCTCCATCAAGATTGCGGTGGTCGGTGTCGGCAACTGTGCCAGTTCGCTGCTTCAGGGCATAGAATACTATCGCAACAGCAGTGCCGCGGAAGCGGTTGGGCTCATGCACTGGGACCTCGGGGGCTACACGCCCGGCAACATCGAGGTGGTAGCTGCCTTCGACATCGACACACGGAAGGTGGGGCGTGACGTCTACGAGGCCATCTTTGCACGCCCCAACTGCACCGCCGTGTTCTGTCACTCCATGCCCGTGTCGGGTGTGACCGTATCGATGGGGCGGGTGCTTGACGGGGTGGCGGAACACATGCCGACTTACGAAGACGACTACACGTTTGTTTGCGGCAGCGCACCCGAGCCTGACCAGGCGCAGGTGGTTGAGACGCTCAGGAAGAGCGGGGCCGAGATCCTCGTGAACTACCTGCCGGTCGGCTCGGAGCAGGCCGCACGGTTCTACGCCGAGTGCGCGCTGGCGGCGAAGGTCGCGTTTATCAACTGCATCCCGGTGTTCATCGCGAGTGACGAGGCGTGGGCGAAGCGATTTGCCGACGCGGGTGTGCCCATTATCGGCGACGATATCAAGGCCCAGCTCGGCGCAACCATCACGCATCGCGTGCTCACCGACCTGTTCCGGAAGCGCGGGGTGAAGCTCGAGCGGACCTACCAGCTCAACACCGCGGGCAACACCGATTTCCTCAACATGCTGAACCGCAGCCGGCTGTCTTCAAAGAAGACCTCCAAGACCGAGGCGGTGCAGTCGGTGGCGGGGACACGACTCGCCGAGCGCAGCATCCATATCGGTCCGAGCGACTACGTGCCGTGGCAGGATGACAACAAGGTGTGCTTCATCCGCATGGAGGGGAAGCTGTTCGGTGACGTGCCGATGAATCTGGAGCTGCGGCTGTCGGTCGAAGATTCGCCGAACTCGGCCGGAGTGGCGATTGATTCGATTCGCTGCTGCAAGCTCGCGCTCGACCGGGGCATCGGCGGCGTGCTCTACTCGCCTTCCGCGTTTCTCAAGAAACACCCGCCGCGGCAGTACCCCGACGATGTTGCATTCCAGATGACCGAGGAGTTCATCGCCGGCACGCGCCGCGACTGAACGCGATGGGAGGGTGGGGATGGTCGAGCTGGGGGCTTCCATGCTGACACCGTTCCGCTCGCTTGCCACCGGTGTGCGCCTGCTGCGTGGCCATACGTGGTTTCTGGTTACCTGTGTCCTGATTGCCACCATCGTCGTGTTCTCCGCCGGCATGGTACGCGACAATGTACTCGAACGTTCAACCGGTCTCGGCGTGCTGGTTGCGGCCGCGGTGCTGCTGATTGAGTGTACGCTGCTCCTGGGCGTAACCCTGGTCGGCCTGCACATCTGCGACGGCGAAGAGTGCCGTCTGAGCGACCTCGCATCGCTGGTACACCGTTCACCTACGGTGTTCATGACAACGCTCGCGGTGCTGCTGCTCGCGCTGCTTACCGCCTCGCCGGCGCTGAGCCTGCTGCTTGCCGGTGTGCTGCTTGCTCCGTTTGCACAGGTATACGCGGGACTTGCCGTGGTTGCCGGTGTGGCGGCAGGGGTGCTGCTGGTGGTATCGGCGGCGCGCTACCTGTTTGTGGTCCATGTCATTGCGGACAGCAGTCTCGGCATGTTTGCCGCACTGCGCGCCAGCGCCGTGCTGACCCGCGACACCCGGCCGCAGGCGGCGCTCTTCCTCTGCCTGCTGCTGGTGCTTAACCTCGCCGGGGCCTGCCTGGCGGGCGTCGGACTGCTCCTCACGGTTCCCTGGAGCCTGCTCGCTCTCACCCATGCCTACCGGCACCTGACTGGTCAGCGGACGGTTGCACACCACGAAGCGCGTGGCGCCGCGGGCGGCCTCTCCGCACTTCCCTCGCCGTTTGTCCCGGGTGCCTAGCCTTTTTCGACGCTTGCGAGGATGCTGCGCAAGTCGATCGTGTTCAGCTTGTCGAGTGACGCGAGCGGTTTGTTGAACCGTTCCCTGATCAGCTGTACGAGTTGGGCCTTGGTAAGAAGGTCGATATCGACAGTGACGCGGGTCTGGCGGGACCGCGGCACGGCCGGTTCGGGGAACAGCTTGTCGCAGATGGCGGCCTCGCTCACGTCCTGCGCTTTCATGCGGCGGTAGGCCGCGACCTGTGCCGCGTTGAGCAGACACCCGATAATCACATCATCCTTGGTGCCGCGCGTGCGCCAGTTGAGAATGGCGTGCACACTGCCATTCACCTCGAGAAAACAGGTCGGGTCGGTCACAGCGCTATTTTACCATCAGAAGACGCTTGTCGCAAGGGGTTGCGCGAACCGCGCGGAAACCGTACCATGGCAGAGGCAGTTCGGGCAGAGTCCCTCACCAACGTGCTTGGCATGGTGTACGTGCACCACCCGACCCACGACGGAGGCGACCTGTACCTTACCCAGTTCGGCCTGCCCTATGCCGATCTCCTTGACACCCGCAACTGGTACGAGCGAAGGTGGTTCGAACGGCACCGCGAGAAGCTCGCGGGCACCAGTGCCGTGTACCGTGTACCCACGCGCGAAGTGAACGGCAGGAGCCTCGAGCTGGTGGTGAAGAACTGCCGGGTGGGCGAGGACGTGCCGCTCGACACGCACACGCTCCTGGAGTTCATCAACGCCGAGTTCAACAGCCCGTGGGAGGAGTTTTCGCTGGTGATGGAGATGCGGGAGGGGCAGCACGGCCCCGATGGCATCCGTATCTGCACCCAGGAACCGCTCGCGATCTACGTACCGCCGGAACGGATGCAGGCGTGGCAGAGTGGCCGTTCGCGCTCGCGGATCAGCCGCATCAAGGCGCGCCACCCCGGCATCGAACTCGACATCCTCCGCCAGTACAAGCTGATCTACGGCTGGATCCACGGCTGCAACGTCATCGAACTCATGCAGCGCCTGGGGGTACGGCAGGATGACGTGGCGACGCATGCCGGGCCCATGACCACCCGCGCGATTCTGCACCTGGAAAAGAAGGGCTACGTGGTGGCCGACATGAAGCCTGAGCACATCATCATCGGCGAGCAGGATGTCCGAGCGGTGGAACTGGCTGCTTCCGAGGGCCCCGACAACGGGCTTCTGGCAGGCACCGCCGCCGTGCGGCGACTGGTGGATGGCGGGCTGTACTCGGTGGTGGATTACGAACTGCTTCTCCGTACACCGGAGCATGAAGAGAGAGTGAGCGCGGAACGGCGCCACTCGTACCTCGACGACATGCGTGACCGGTTCGTCGCGACACCGCTGCCGCAGCACCTGCGCACCATCGAGGTATTCGGGGTGCCCTACGTGTACGGCTACACCGAGAGCACCGGGGGAAAGCTGTGGGTGGTGGGGCGCAACGCCCGCCTCTTCGACTATTTCCTGCCCGAACGCTGGCGGCGTACGCCGTCGTGGCGCCTCTCCGAGGACAACGAAGTGTTCTACACGCTCACCAAGGACCACGTACACATCGTGTGGAAGACTTCGCGCGTGGGCGAACGCCCGCCCGACATCCGTGACCGTCAACGCGAGGCCCTCACCAGGCAGTACGGGTACAACAGCCCGTTTGAGGAATTCGCGATTGCACAGGAACTCAACGGCCGCGGTGTGGCCACGACCTACATGCGTGCCATCTACATGACCGGGAGCACCAAGTCTGAGTCGTCGCGTGACCCGCGTCGCTACCGCACTCATCGCCGTGTCTGTGACGCCGACGGCGAGGGAGTGCTGCGCCGGGAACACAACTATATCACGGTCCGCGGCTACTACAATGGTCCCGACGAGTGGGTGGCGGCGCAGCAGGGCCAGTTGTGCCGCCCCATGGACCTGCGCAGCGCGCAAAGCAAAGGGGTGATCAGCGCATCGGAACACGACCGGTTGCTGCAGACCACGCTGCAGCGTGTGGCCGAGGCGGGTTTCGACGGCATGCTGCTTGAGGACAACGACATGCTGGTCGCGCTTGCGCCCGACGGCTCGCCGGTGCGCAGCGCCGACGGCAGCATAGACGTACGCATCTGCAACCTCGAACTGGTACGTCCCCGGTGAGCCCTGCCGACCCCGTCGACACCCCTGTCTTTGCCGTGCTGTTGCGCACGCCCCAGTTCATTGTAGTTGACAAACCGGAGGGGATCGCATCAATCCCCGAGCGGTTCGAACAGCAGCGCTGCGTCAACAAACTCCTCGCCTCGCAACTGGGCGTGCGCCCGTTTGTCGTGCACCGCCTCGACAAGGAGGTGAGCGGCGCGCTCGTGTTCGCGCTCGACGCCGCGAGCCACCGACATCTCAGCATGCAGTTCGAACAGCAGCGGGTCCACAAAACCTATACCGCCGTGGTACACGGGTCACCGCCTGAAGACGAGGGGGTGGTAGACAGTCCAATCCGCCAGTTCGGTTCGGGAAGGATGGGCGTTGACACACGCCGTGGCAAGCCCTGCCGGACCACGTTCAGTGTATCGGAGCGACTCGGACGCTGCAGTGTGCTCCACGTGCACCCCGCCACCGGCCGTCGCCACCAGATCCGCGTGCACCTCTACAGCCTCGGACACCCGGTGGTAGGCGATCGCCGCTACGGCGAAGCGGCGCTGCAGCAGCAGTTCCCGCGCCTGCTGCTCCACGCATCGCGCATCGAATTCAGTGCACCTGACGGTGCGCCTGTGGTCGTCGATTCCCCGCTGCCCGGATCATTCACCGCGCTGCTCGAGCGGCTCCGCACGCACCCTTCAGAAATGGTAGCCGATCCGTACTACGAATCCTGAGTTGCGCAGTTGCGGCGCACTGCTCCCCGCAAACACGTTCACCAGGCCCCACTGCCACCGAGCCTCCAGGAACACAGCGCCCATCGCCACCGGCACATGCAGGCCACCACCCAGCGAGAACCCGGCATCCACCGTATTGACCTCGTCACGGATATCCACCACGACCAGGCGGTAGCTGCCGCTGCCCACGCGGGTCTCCACCAGCCCGTCCGCGGCCACGCAGAACCCGGCGTATGCCCCGGCCAGCACCACCGGCGCCACCCGCCACCCAAACGGTGCCGAGAGTGCTACGAACACCGGAATGTCGACATACGTCAGCTGTGTCTCGGCACTCCGCGCCACGAGGGTCTCCCACAGGGCCCCCACCGTGTCCCACCGCGAGCCCCGCATGCTCACCATCGCTTCGGGTCGCACGTGCAGGAGCCGGCCCAGTTCGATATCGCACACGAGGCCTGCCTCGAACCCCACGCGCATCGTGTGCCGTCGGGCATCAGCCCCCCCGAACATGCTTCCGCCCAGACCCGCGCTGATACCCGGGCCGAGCCGGGAGTCGTTGAGACCGGCATGTGCCGGCACCGCCAGGAACACGCACGCCAGGAGCAAACATGGTACGCGCATGGGAGACGCGCTGCCCCGCTCAGCGCCCGCGCCCGCTGCGCCGGTACCCGGGGTAGTACCGCTCAAGCTCCGTGGCAAGCTCGTCCAAGCCGAGTTGCCCGGGCGCGACTGCTTCACTGAGAAACGTGTACGAGAACAGCGACCCGAACAACGGTCCGAGCACGCGCGAGATCGCACCATGCTCACCCATGGCGACCGCGATTACCGGTGCTTCGGCACAATGACAGAACGTCAGCAGCCGGGCGACATCGCTTCCACTTCGCGCGGTACCTGCAACCTTCGTGACATGGCCACCGCAGGCGCGGGCCCGCTCCAGTATCTGCTGCAGCCGCCCATCATCCGGCATGGCAGAAAAGTCGTGCTCCGAGACGATCACCGTCTTTCCGTCCGCCAGCGCGACGATCTGGTCGCGCTCGTCGGCATCGACCTCGATGTCCACGGCATCCACCATCGGGACCACCGCCCTGAACAGCTCCACCCGCTTCCCCCGTGTGGCGTCCGTCTCCCTGAGCGTGGCAAGCAGGGGGAGCGTGACAGCCCGGCGCAACTGCGTGACGTAGTCGATTGCCTGTGAGGGCCCTTCCGCGAACAGGTCCATGCGGATCTCGAGGAGATCGGCGCCTGCATCCGGCAGGACCTCAACCGCTTCGAACGGCACCGGCCGGTCGAGGACCACGGCTATCCGCGGGCCGTCGCCAAATGTCGTCCCGCCAATCGTGACTGTTCTGCTCACCGTGCCTCCGCCAGCAGTTCCGCCGCGCGTTCGTCGAGGTATGCGGGAAGTCCGCGTGGTATGCGTGCGATCATGCCGGTGTCGCGCCACACCTCAGGGCTCTCCATGCACAGGTAGAGCCTGGTGGCAGGCGCACGATCCTCGACCGCTCCGCACACCGCCCGGTACATCGCGGTCCGTAACGGGCGGAAGTAACGATACTTCCTGTCTGAACCCAGGATCAACTCACCCGAGAACAGCGGCAGGTGACGGCCCTGCTGCTGCAGAAGGCGTTTCAGTTCGGGCATGCAGCGGAACCCGCCCATGCTCCACCAGGCAATGCGCGAGTGGTCCCCGACCGCGTCGAGTGCTTCGTGCGCCAGTTCCTCGTACTCCCCCTCACATCCCGGGTAGTGGATCATCGGATCGAAGTGGAACGCAACGAGCATGCCCCGGTCAACGCACTGCGCCGCCGCCTCCAGACGCGCGGTGAGCGGAGCAGTCCCGGTTTCGAGTTCGGCAATCATCCGCCTGGTGTTGAGCGAGAACCCGACCACCGTCCGTTGCGGCGCGGGCATGTCCGCAAGGGTCAACGCGTTGGCGCTCTTGGTCTTGAGTTCCAGCAGGACGTTGGGGAACGGCGCAAGCAGCTCGGCGACATGACTCGCGATACCGGTCTGCGGCTCGAGGAACAGACTGTCGGCAAACTCGCCGGTGCCGAGTCGGACCAGCCGCTCGGTCTGGGCCAGTTTCCGGCGGACCTCTGCATCCATGTCATCCAGGTTGTCGTACACCACCTGGCAGTCATCGTCAAAATACGCCTGCAGTACGCAGTACGTGCAGTACATGCCACAACCCACCACAGGCGTAAGAACCTGGTAGCCGCAGCACAGGTGCCCGGCCGTCGTCCCGGGGCAGTGCTTCCAGAACTCCCCGTGGAACGTACGGTGTACGATCCTGGTGCGAGACAGGGGCAGAAGTTCAGACCGCGCGGCATGCATCATTGTGACGGGGCAGACTGCTTCCGTCCGCCGAACGTCCGGCCTACGCCGAGGAATACGCCGAGGATTCCGTGATCGCCCGGACCGTAGTTGGTGGGCGCCCGGCCGTAGTCACTGTCGATGTTGGGGAAGTACCAGCGGGCCTCGAGCTGCCACTGCCACTTCGTTCGCGCCCACACCAGTCCGCCGTAGGGTACGAAGAACCAGTGGTCCTGCTGCTCGAGCCCGTCCTCACGCTCATCCGCCAGCTCCCACATGTTCTCCACGCCCAGGTACGGGTGGAACTGGCCCTCCCGGGGGTTCCACGCACCGGTAAGGCAGAGGACCGGGTAGAAACGGAAGTAGGTCTGGAAATTCGTGGCGATATGGGCTTCGGGGGTAATGGTCACCGATGGGCGCCAGCGGTTGGTCTTGACAGGACGGAAGTTGGCACCAAGATCGAAGCTGAGATTCTTGTACAGCAGATGCGTCACATCGATCCCCGCTTCGACATCCATCCAGTGAAATATCCCCCGGTTGTACCCGACCCCCAGGAACGGCAGCGGCGCGTAGGCATCACCGATGTACTGCGTGATTGGCCCGCCCAGACTCACGTTGATCGCAGACTCCCCCGGCTCAAGCGGCACTACCTGCCGCACTGCGCTGCACGACATCAGCACGCCCAGCGCGCCAGCGACCGCAACGCCGGCCGCCCCTCGGTGCAGACCCGCGCTCATCATGGAACAAACTCGTCGTAGCAGGCAGGGTGCAAACCGTGCACCCCCTGGACAAACCACTTGACAGTCTGCTTGTACACCACGAAGTCCTTGCTCATCGTCTCCGGCACGTCACGGTGCTCGCCACCCGTCACGATCCGCCGGGCACCGTCGGGTCCCACGTAGTTGTCCCAGACCGGCCAGCCGCAGGTCTCGATTGCCAGCGTCCCGTCGTTGGTCCCGTGCAGCCAGAGGTACGGAACATGCACGCCCCCAATCTCTTCAGTGTTGTCCCCGGTAAACGTCGACACCGCCGAACCGGGCACGTTGAGGAATGTGGCATCGGTGACTATCTGCGAGATTGACCCCACCGGGGCTTCCATGGCAAGGCCGATCACGCGCCCGGTGACATCCTCCGCGGCGACCTTGCAGGCCACCAGGGTACCGAGCGAGAACCCATAGACAAACACCGAGGGATCTCCGAGGTGGTCCTGCACAAACCGGAGCGCGTTGGCACCGTCTTCGTTGAGATTGTCCTCGGTTGGCTCGCCGCTGCTCATGCCGTAGCCCTGGTAGTCGATTGCGAGGACAGGGTAGGGGTGCGTGCCGCCGGCGGAAACGTAGCCGGTGTCGAGTTCATAGAGCATGCGGGTGCGCGGCCAGTAGTAGTCGATGTGCGGGCCCTTGCCATGGAAGTACAGGATCAGCGTGTCGAGAGAACTGCAGACCGTGTCGTCGTGCAGCAGCACGGCATAGACAGTCTGGCCCCCGCTGGCGATCGTGAGTATGTGGACCCGGTCCATATCGACCGGGCCAGCAAGAGCGATGTACGACTCGCACTCGCGCTCGCCTGCGTAGCTGTCGAACTCATAGCTCGACAGTTCCTCGCCCCCGAACAGGAAAGCATCGAGGTCAAGACAGCCGGCAAGCAGTGCGACACACGCGCAGAGCGCCACGGCAGCATGCAGAGAGCGTTTGTTCATGCGGGCCTCATACCCCCCAGAGAAACTACGCGTTCGGCGTAGCAAAGTCAAATGGTATTTTCGCTTGATGGTTCGCCTCCCTCGTTGCATACTGACCGTCTCTGTCGCCGTCGGCGCCTGTGCTGCGGCCGCTGCCGACGCGCCGCGCGTGGAAGTCGATGCGCGTTCGGGGAACACCGGACAGGTGGTTGAGGGGCAGCGGGAGTTCGTGGCACACACCTTCGTGCTGCGCAACACCGGCGGGGACACCTTGCGCATCCGCGAGGTGCGGGCCGGGTGCCACTGCACACGGACGGAGTTCGATTCGGTGATTGCCCCCGGCGGCAGTGGCCGTCTCACCCAGGTGGTTGATGTCGTCGGTTTCCACGAGGGCCCGTTCCAGCGCGGCATCCAGGTGGTGTCAAATGCCGCCAACGAGCCACTGCTGCAGTTGCAGGTGACCGGTATCCTCCGCAGCTACGTCGAGATTGACAAGCTGGCACTCGAGGTCCCGGCGGGGGCCGAACGAATCGCCGGAAGAGCATCGCCCTTCGTTCGGTCTGCCACGGATGACCTGCTGGTGACCAATGCTGAGTTCATCGTGGAGGGCGACCGGATGGCGCCGTGGTACACGAGGCTGAGCGTGCCGCTCAACTGGCGGCTGAATGCCACGGGCAGAAGGGACACCGAGGGGTACGGGTACTACGCGTTCGACCTGTGGTACCCCGACACCATTGCCACGCCCCTGTCGGGGCTGTTCTACATCGCCACCTCAGACCCACGCGAACCGCTCATGCGCCTGCGCGGAGCACTGGTGCCAATCGACAGTCTCGTGGGCCCGGGGACCGGCAAGTAGGGCCGCCGACACAACAGGCAGCTGTCGCCACGCGTAGTATATTCCAGCCCATCAACCAGCGAGGACTCCATGCGCAGGCTCCTGTTCTGTATCGTCGTGGTGGTGTGGTCGTGCGTGTCTCCGGCCAGCGGGAAGGCAGTGATCAAGGTTGTGGACGACGCCTATGACGCGGACACAATCATGGAGGGAACCCGGGAGGCGGTTATCCATACGTTCGTTGTCCGCAACACCGGTGATGAGCCTCTGCAGATCAAGGCCGTACGGCCTGGGTGAGGCTGCACCGTGGTCGCGTTCGACTCGACCATCCCTCCCGGTCGGGAGGGGAAAATCACTCCAAAAGTCACAGTCAAGGGCATGCACGGCGGGCCGTTCAATCGCCCTCGTCGTCGTCCCGCCAGCCGGCGGCG